>PMKG01000363.1 GCA_003157675.1 Acidobacteriota bacterium | reverse complement strand
GGCTGTACGACGCCGTCCACCTCGTCCTCGCCGACAGGATGTCCGGGAAGGACGCGCGCCGGACGGCGGTCGTGCTGTTCACCGACGGACTCGACACGGCCAGCCGGGTGGTGGATCGAGAGGCGGCGCTTCGAACGGCCGACGCGTCGAACGCCGTTGTGTACGTCGTGAGGTACGACACGTCCGGCGACAAACCGATCGGCTTCATGGGAGTCCGCACCACGGTGCCGCCGCCTCCCCAATCGGGCGCGCAGTGGCTGGTGGCGCCAGCCGAGATCGGCGAACGGGAGCTGGAAGCGGCGGACCAGTTCGTGGCGAAACTCGCGACCTCGACCGGAGGCTGGTTCTACTCCGCGGGGAAGACATCCGTGCCTCCGGAGATCTTCTTCCGCGTCGCTTCGGAACTCTCGCAGCAGTACATGCTGTGCTATTACTCGACCAACGACCGGCTCGATGGGACCTACCGGCGGTTGGCGGTTTCGATGGATCGCCCAGGATGCACGGTGCGTGCGCGCGCGGGGTATCGCGCCGTCGAGGGGAAATGAGCGAGGGGCCGCCGTCAGCCTTCGGCCGGCGTGAGGATTCCCCGGCACTCGCCGAAGCCGATCCGGACGAACCCCTGGCGCTCGCAGGAGCCTCGGATCACCACTTCGTCGCCGTCCTCGAGGAACGTGCGGGTCTCACCGTCGTCGAGGGTCAGAGGTGCGGTCCCGCCCGAGGTCAGCTCGAGGAGACAACCGCGCTCGCGCTCTGAAGGCCCCGACACCGTGCCGCTGGCGATGAGGTCGCCGGGGCGCAGGTTGCACCCGTTGCTGGCGTGGTGCGCGACCATCTGCGCGACCGTCCAGTACATCCGCCGGAACTCAGACTCGGTCATCCAGGACACCGGGCTGCCGAGCTCGCGCATCCTGCGCGTCCGCACGCCAACTGTCAGCCTGAGATCGATGCCTCCCCGAGCCCGGTTGCTAGCGCTGTCGAGGTAGGGCAACGGCTGCGGGTCGCCGTCGGGCCGCGCCGCGGCCGGGACGCGGAACGGTTCGAGCGCGTCCAGCGTGATGACCCAGGGCGAGATGGTCGTGGCGAAACTCTTGGCCAGGAATGGCCCGAGCGGCTGGTACTCCCACTGCTGGATGTCGCGAGCCGACCAGTCATTCACGAGGCACAGTCCGAAGAGGCGGTCGTGCGCCTCGTCGATCGGTATCGGCCGCCCCAGCTCGTTCCCCTGGCCGACGAGGCAGCCAACCTCCAGCTCGTAGTCCAGACGCGCGCTGGCTGCGACGCGCGGCTGGTCGGCGCCCTCGGGCCGCACCTGCCCGACCGGGCGACGAATCTCGCTGCCGCTCACCACGATGGACGACGCGCGGCCGTGATAGCCGATCGGCACCCACTTATAGTTCGGCAGCAGCGGGTTGTCGGGGCGGAACAATCGCCCCACGTTCGTCGCGTGATCGATCGACGCGTAGAAGTCGGTGTAGTCGCCGATCGCGCACGGCAGCCGCATCTCCGCCTCGCCCTGCGCCACGAGTAACCGTGACGCGCGCTCGCGCTCGCGCGGCTGGGCCGTCCCTTCCGCGAGCACATCGCTCAGGCGCTCGCGCAGCGCCGTCACCTCCCCGCGCGGCAGCGACATGAGGGCGTTGAGCGCCGGTTCCAGGCAGGCCCGTTGGACGCGCCCGGGCAGGTCCTCGAGCAGCGCGTCGCGCTGGCAGCCGGCGACATCGAGGATCCGGTCGCCGATGGCGACGCCAATCGTGCCCGGCCCGCTCGCGCCGGCGCGCCTGAACACGCCGAACGGCAGGTTCTGGATCGGAAAGTCCGTGGACCGCGAACTGGCGGATTCCAGCCAGCTGGTTCGAGAGGAATCGAGCGTGCGGTTCATATCCTGATCCGGCCGGGGGGCCCGGTCAAATGATGCCGAGCCTCCTCAGATCCGAGGTGGGCTCGTCGAACGAGCACGAGCCGAACGAAAGAGCGAACGACTCCCGCGCCGACGCGATTTCCTCGCACGCCAGGCGATGGCCCTTGACATCGACGCCTGCGTCGTCGAACACGAACGCGCCAGGCGACTCCTCGTCGAGCACCGACTCGAGCGACTCCGCGCGAGCCCGGTGGCTGTATGCCAGGATCGCCGCGAGAAAGAGATTCAGGAAGCCGTGCATCATGACCGTCGGCGCGCGTTCGTCGGCCGTCGCCTGATGCGCCGATCGGAGCGGATGGTGCAGACCCGCCGTCGCCTTGAACGCGACGTCTTCCGCCGCGCACACCTCGAGGAAGCGCCCCAGATCGCGAGCCGCCGGAAACAGGTCCGCCGTGACGCCACCGGTCCGGATCTTCGCGCGGCCCCCGACGCTGGCCACGGCCGCGAGCATCTCCGACGGGTCAACCCCGGTGCCGATTTCGAAGAACAGCTCCACCGAGCCGATCTGGACGTCGGCCGTGCGGGCGACGTCGTCGAGGCTGCCGACTTTCAGGTCGATGGCTTCGATCCTAGCGTCCGGCCCGTCCTCGCGCCCGCGCCGCTCATTGAAGCCGACGATCGTCTTCGCGTCGGCGTCGAGGGTCCCGTCGCCAATGACCACGAGCGGCCACGGCGTCACCCGGTCCCCGGCAGGACGTTCGCCGAGAGCGCGGTCGAACTCCCCGAGCCGGCCCAGCGGAAGGACGAACCTCCCCAGCATCCACGCGTCGCTCCCGCTTCGGCACGAGGCATAGCGGGCCACGGCGGCGGGCATCTGCAGTTCCGCGGGCGGAAACAGCCCCGCGTAGTCGACAAGCGAACCGAGCAGGGCGCGGGCGGTGCTGGTGCTCACGGCTCGTCCAGCCACGATGTGGGATACCCCTGATCCTCCACCGAGATCGCCTGCTTCGACGCGCGCAGCGGACGGAAGCTGTCGAGCATGACCGCCAGTTCGTCGGTGCGCTTCTGGCCGAGCGACTGCTCGACGCGTCCCGGGTGGGGCCCGTGCGGGATCCCGTCCGGATGCAGCGTGATCGAGCCGTACTCGATGCCCTTGCGGCTCATGAACTCCGAGCTCGCGTAGTAGATCACCTCGTCGGACATCACGTTGGAGTGATTGTAGGGCACCGGGACCGCGGTCGGATCGAAGTCGTACGGCCTGGGGCAGAACGAACAGACCACGAAGCCGTCGCCCTCGAACGTCTGGTGCACCGGCGGCGGGAGGTGGAACCGGCCGACGCGGGGTTCGAAATCGGCGATGTTCAGCGCCCAGGGATAGTAGTAGCCGTCCCACCCGACGACGTCGAAAGGGTGGTGGTCGAGGACGCACTCGATGATCTCGTTGCCCTTCTTGATGAGGATCGGGAAATCGCCTTGCTCGTCGTGCGTCTCGATCGAGGCAGGGTGCCGGATGTCGCGCTCCGAGTACGGGGCGTGCTCGAGCAGCTGGCCGTGCTCGTTGCGATAGCGCTTCGGCGTTCGGACGTCGCCGACGCTCTCGATCACGAGCAGCCGGACCGGCCTCGACCGGAACCTGTACCGGTGGACGATGCCCCGGGGCACCACGAGGTAGTCGCCCTTGCCGAACTCGAGGTTCCCGAGCAGCGACTCGAGGGTGCCCGAACCCTCGCTGACGTAGACGATCTCGTCTCCCTGCGCGTTGCGATAGAAGACGTCTTCGTCCTGCTGGGGCGCGACGAACGACATCGCCACGTCGCCGTTGTAGAGGAGAGGAATCCGGTCGAGCGTGGCGCTGCCGGTTTCCGGCAGCCGGGCCGTGCGGAAATGCCGGTGATGGAAGGGCTGCCGTCCGTCTTCACCCTCCCAGGCGAGGTTCTTCACCGTCCGCACCCGGCGGACGCGCGTCGGCGGGCGCACGTGATAGATCAGCGACGAGAGACCTTCGAACCCCTTGTTGCCCATCAGTTCTTCGGCGTACAGCGTCCCGTCCGGCTGACGGAAGACCGTGTGCCGCTTGCGTGGGATCTTCCCCATCTGAAGGTAGGTAGGCACGTCTCACTCCAGTCACAGGTTTCCGCGAAGCGCCTGCTCGCGCTCGATGGCCTCAAAGAGCGCCTTGAAGTTCCCTTTCCCGAAGCCGCGACTCCCCTTCCGCTGGATCACCTCGAAGAACAGCGTCGGTCGATCTTCGACGGGCTTGGTGAAGAGTTGCAGCAGGTAGCCTTCCTCGTCGCGGTCGACGAGGATGCCGAGATCGCGGACGGTGTCCACTCTCTCGTCGAACTGGCCGACGCGCTCCGACATCGACTCGTAGTAGCTTCGCGGGACGGAGAGGAAGGGCACGCCGCCGCCACCGAGCGTCCTGACGGTGCGGGTGATGTCGGTCGTCAGCATCGCGATGTGCTGCACGCCGGGCCCGCCGTAGAAGTCGAGGTACTCGTCGATCTGACTCTTCCTGCGGCCGGGTGCCGGCTCGTTGATCGGGAACTTGATCGCGTACGAGCCATCGGACATCACGATGCTCATCAGGGCGCTGTACTCGGTCGAGATGTCCTTGTCCTCGAACGTGACGTAGCGCTTGAACCCCAGCACGTCGGAGTACCAGGTGGCCCACTCGTTCATCTTCCCGAGTTCGACGTTGCCCACGACGTGGTCGACCCGCAGCAGTCCGGCGTCGGAGCCTTCGACCAGCTGCTCGCGGTAGCCGGGGAGGAACGGGCCCGCGTAGCCGTGCAGCGAGATGAACGAGTGAAGGGTCTCGCCGTAGGTATGGATGGCGGCGCGCCGGATCGCGCCGTGCTCGTCGGATTCCTCGTGCGGTTCGATCGCCGCCACAGCGCCCCGTCTCACGGCCTCGCGGAATGCCGCTTCGGCGTCGTCAACTTCGAAGGCGATGTCGCGGACGCCGTCGCCATGCCGCGCCATGTGGCCGGAGGCCGGGTGGTCCGCGGTGAGTGGCGACGACATGACCAGCCGGATCGTGCCCTGCCGCAAGGCGTGCGACGCCAGGGAGCGCTGGCCGGTCTCGAGGCCGGCGTAGGCGAAGCGCGTGAAGCCGAACGCACGCCGGTAATACTCGGCCGCCTGGAGCGCGTTACCCACCCAGAACTGAATGTGGTGGATCTTCCTCAGCTTCAGAGGGTTCTCTTCCATGGTGGGGTCCCCTTCCTTGCATGATAGCAGCACGGCTTGCAGGCGCCATAACGCGGAGAAGCTTGGTCCGCCAAGGGCTACCGCCGGTCGCATCTCTGCGCTACTGTAGGAGGATGGAGAGAGTCATGGACCAAACAGCTCTCGACATGGATGTCTACCGCAATCCTCCCGACATTGACCGCCTCGAGCTCGAGCCCGGCCATCCGGGGCTTGGCGACGACGGATACATTCGGCGCCGCCACGAGCTCTTCGCCTCGTGCCGGGCTGCCCGGGTCGGCCATCAGCCTCCGCCGCTCATCGACTACACCGATGAAGAGGAGCGCATCTGGCGCCAGGTGACGCCGAGGCTCGACGAGCTCCACGTGCGCCACGCGAGCGGCGTGTATCTGAGAGCGAAGCGGGAACTGAAGATCAGCGAAGATCGCATTCCGCAGCTGCGCCACCTGAGCGGGCACCTGCAGCAGGTCAGCGGCATGCACCTGGTCCCGGCCGAGGGACCCATTCCATACCGGACTTTCTACTCGTACATCGCAGAGCGTGGCTTTCCGGTGACGCAGTTCATCAGGCATGGCTCGAAGCC
The DNA here is from genome assembly GCA_003157675.1 of Acidobacteriota bacterium. Lineage (GTDB taxonomy): Bacteria > Acidobacteriota > Vicinamibacteria > Vicinamibacterales > Fen-181 > FEN-299. Next base: position 610 of record PMKG01000363.1, on the reverse strand, counting down.
CGAGTTCACGCCGGAGCCGGACATGATCCACGACTGCCTGGGCCATGTGCCGCCGCTTCTGAACCGCGACTACGCGTCGCTGCTCACGCTCATCGGGCGGGCGGCCGTCACCGTGCCCACCGGCGACAAGGTGCTGGCGCTGAAGCGGCTCAGCTGGTTCTCGATCGAGTTCGGGCTGATCGAGCAAGAGGGCGAAACCAAGGTGTTCGGTGCCGGCATTCTCTCGTCGATCGGCGAGATTCCCAACTCGTTGTTCTCACCCGATGTCGAGCGGCGTCCGTTCAGAACCACCGAGGTGATCGAAACCGATTACGATTCGTCGCGGATGCAGGACCTGCTGTTCGTCATCCCGTCGCTCGGATTCCTGAGGAACGAGGTGGAGACTCTGGTGCAGAGATTTGGCGTCCCGCTGCAGGGAGACGCCTAGCGGAACGGACGGGGGCCGGACGGCCGGCCCCCGTGTCCGCCCGCGAGCGGCGGCAGCGCCTCAGGCGCCTGCCGCCAGCTTCCGTCCGGCGGACGACTTCAGGCGCTTGTCGATCTCCGCCCAGTTGACGACGTTCCACCAGGCGCCCACGTAATCGGCGCGGCGGTTCTGGTACTTCAGGTA
>PMKG01000176.1 GCA_003157675.1 Acidobacteriota bacterium | reverse complement strand
AACCGTAAGAGATGCAATCGCTAATAGAACACTGAGATACCCGCACGTAGGTGCTAGTCCTGTTCGAGTCCCAGGACGTGGTGAAAATTCGGTAGGCCGCGTGACACTGCCACCAGCCGGCCGGGGCCCACTGGCCTCCTTGGGCCGCGACCGGCTGAGTATATGACCCGCGTGACCCGGCCTGAGGCCAGAGGCCGCGAGGCAGTGTGTTCTACCTCGCGAGCGCCTCCACGTCCGCCATCTCAATCGGAATCGGTGTCCCGAGCACCCTGCACCCGGTGTCGGTGATGACGACGTCGTCCTCGACCCGGATNNAAGCCGCGGAACTTGTCGATCACGTCGTAGTTGAGGAAGTCGGTGAACCGCCCCGCGGCCCGCCACATGTCCATCAGCGTCGGGATCATGTAGATGCCCGGCTCGACCGTCATTACGAAGCCCGGCTCGAGCGCGCGCCCCATGCGCAGCGACTTGAGGCCGAACTGCGTGCTGCGCGTCACCGTGTGGTCGTAGCCGACGTACTGCTCGCCGAGCCCCTCCATGTCGTGCACGTCGAAGCCCATCATGTGGCCGAGGCCGCACTGGAAGAACATCGCGTGCGCGCCCGCCCGCACCGCCGCGTCGAGATCGCCTTTCATGCAGCCGATGGCCTTGAGGTCCTCGGCCAGGCTGCGGCAGGCGAGCAGGTGGACGTCCATCCACTTGACGCCCGGCCTGGCGGCCGCGAGCGCCTTCTTGTGCGCGCGGAGAACCGCCTGGTAGAGGTCGCGCTGCGGGCCGACGAACTTCCCGCCGATGGGGATCGTGCGCGTGATGTCGCTCGCGTAGTGCAGCGGCGAGTCGGCGCCCGAGTCGTTGACCGCCATCTGCCCGGCTTCCATCCGGTTGTGGTGCGAGTGGTTGTGCAGCGTCTCGCCGTGCACGGAGAAGATCGTCGGGAACGCGAGCTCGGCGCCGCGCGATTCGACGAGGCCGGCCATGGCGCCTGCCACCTCGCGCTCGTACATGCCGGGTCTGGCGATTTTCATCGCGAGCACGTGCATGTCGTGCGCCAGGTCGACGGCGGTTTCGATCTCGCGGATCTCCTCTGGCCCCTTGTAGGCGCGCTGCGCGACGACGGCCTTGACGAGCGGGATCGACGCGTGCGCGTTCACCATGCCAGGGCGGATCCCCACGTGGTAGGTGATGAGCAGCAGGTTGTCGTGACGGTACTGGGGCAGGTAGTGGATGCGCCGCCCTTGGCGCACCGCGGCGTCGAGGGCCGCGGCGAGGTCCTTCCGCGTGCCGGTCGCGGTGACGCCCGCCTTCGCGGCACGATCGGCGACGGTCGGCTGCGGCCCGCGCCAGACGATGTCGTCGATCGTGAAGTCGTCGCCATAGATGGTGTGGGCCCCGGCATCGACGTCGATGATGGCGGCCAGCTCCGGGTCGTTGAGGCCCCAGTAATAGAGGAACGATGAGTCCTGCCTGAAGTGGTAGGTGTTATCGGTGTAGTTCATCGGCGAGTCGTTGTTGCCGATGAACAGGAGCAGGCCGTGCTTGAATTCCTGCTGCAATCGCGCGCGACGTGCGCTGTAGATGGTAGCGTCGAACATAGTCTCGTCCCCTCCAGGTCCCTGCCAGTTTACCGCCCGCCAACCACGATAGCCCGCTGCGTGAGCTTGACGTCACCGGCCTGCAGCGTCACGACGTAGGTCCCTGGCGCCACCGGCTGTCTGCGGGCACCGGTCATGTCCCAGTCGGACCGGTTCAGGCCGGCTTCGGCCGGGCCGGTGAGCGTCCTGACGTCCTTGCCGGCGGAGTCCGCGATCGTGATCTTCACGGATCCGCCCGCCTTGCTCTTCAGGAAGTAGTCGAAGTGCATGTCCTCGTCGTTCGGCACGACGAGCGTCCGGTCGCCGTAGAACTCGAAGTTGCCGAGCGCGCCGGGCGACGGGAGCGGCCGGGGCTGCACGGCGAAGAGGTACGCCGGCCGCTCGAACGCCCCCTGCTTCGCCTCGGCGAGCCAGGCGGTGCCTGCCACATAGAGCCCGCGGCCGTACGTCGCCACGATCAGGTCGCGCTCTCGCGGGTGAATCAGCATGTCGGTCACCGGCACCGTCGGCATGTTCCCCTTCAGCGCGACCCACCGCCGGCCGCCGTCGAGCGAGACGTAGACCCCCTTGTTGCTGCCGACGAAGAGAATGTCGGGGTCCTTCAGGTCCTCGACGATCACGTCGATCGCCCGCTCGGCGAGGTTGCCTGCGATTGACGTCCACGTGGCGCCGAAGTCGGTCGTCTTCATCACGACCGGCTTGAACTCGTCGAAGCGCCGGCCGTTGCGCGTAACGTACGCAGTGCCCGCGTCGAACTTCGACGGCAGAACACGCGTGGTCGCGTAATAGTCGGGGCCGCCGTCCGCCGCCACGATCTTTGCCGTGACGTCGGTCCAGCCCGCCCCGTGATTCCGCGTCACCTGCACGCGGCCGTCGTCGGTCCCAACCCAGATCACGCCCGGCGTGACCGGCGACTCGGCGATGGTGGTGATGGTGCAGTACTGGACCGTGGACCCGGGCGGCGAGATCTTCGACTCGTCGCCCGTCGTCAGGTCGAGGCTGATTTCCTCCCAGTGGTCGCCCTGGTCGACGGACCGGAACAGGACCTGCGCGCCCGTGTAGAGAATGTGGCTGTTGAACGGCGACAGCGCGAGCGGCGGCGTCCAGTTCCAGCGCAGCGGCGGCTGCCCGGCCGGACGCTGGGGCGTGATCGCCTTCCGCGTCCGAGTCCGCTGGTCGAGCCGGTAGTGCCCGCCCCATTGAAACGTGTTGTACACCCAGCGACTGTCGGTCGGGTCCACCCGGTTGTACATCCCGTCGTTGTCCCCCACCGTCACCCAGTCCTCCGGCCCGACGCGCCCCGCCGGTCCGTTGATCGGCCCCCGCCACGAGTCATGGTCCTGCAGGCCGCCGTAGATGTGATACGGGCGATCCATGTCGACAGCGATCGAGTAGAACTCGCCGCCCGGGATGTTGGCGTAATGGTCGCTCGTCTTCCCGGCGTCGTAGGAAATGTGCACGCCGCCGTCACTGCCGAGAATCCAGCGGTCCGAGTTCTGCGGATCGATCCACATCGAGCGGAAATCGCCGAATGCCTTGGCGAACAGGCTCCGGTCGTCCCAGGTCAGGCCCTTCCACGTCTTGCCTGCGTCCTCGGAGCTGATCAGCGAGTCGCAGTTGATGATGATCCGCTGATCGTTCGTCGGGTCGACGCGGATCTGGTTGAACGAGTACCCGGCCTTCGAACTCATGTCGTCGGCCGACGTGTTCGTCTTCCGCCAGGTCCTGCCACCATCGTCGGTCCGGTACACCTCGCCGCCGAGGTTCCTCGGCTGCGGCTGCTGGCCGCGCGCGCGGTCGCGCCGGGCCTCGTCGTCGGTGGGCGGCCTGGTGGCGAAGTTCTCGGTGACCGCATAGAGGATCTCGGGGTTCCTCTGGTAGATATCGAGGCCGATGCGCCCCTGCTTCGCCGGCAGGCCGGCCGTCAGCTTCTTCCAGGTCCTTCCGCCGTCGGTCGTCTTGAAGATGCCGCTGCCCTCGCCGCCCTCGAGAAGCTTCCACGGCCGCCGCTGCACGTCGTACATGGCCGCGTAGAGCGTGTTGGGATGTCTGCGGTCGATCACGAGATCGATGGCGCCGGTCTGCGCGTTGACGTAGAGCGCCTTCGTCCAGGTCTTGCCGCCGTCGGTCGTCCTGAACACGCCACGCTCTTCGCTCGTCGACCACAGCCGCCCCATCGCGGCCACGTAGACGACATCAGGGTTGGTCGGGTGGACGACGATGCGTCCGATGTGCTGGGTCTCGCGGAGCCCCATGCGCTGCCAGGTCTTCCCGGCGTCGATCGACTTGTAGACGCCGTCCCCGGCGTAGGACGTGCGGGTCTGGAACGCGTCACCGGTGCCCACCCAGACGATGTTCTGATCGGACGGGGCCACGGCCACCGCGCCGATGTTGGTGGTGGGTTGCGCGTCGAAGACCTGTGTGAACGTCGTGCCGTTGTTCGTGGTCTTCCAGACCCCGCCGTTTCGCACACCCACGTAGAACGTGTAGAGATGTGCCGTTGCGGGCGACTCGGGCACGGCGATGTCCGAGATCCAGGCGCCGGTCCGGAACGGCCCCAGATTGCGCCACGCCATACGGTCGAGCAGAGCAGAGTTGAAGCGCGGCTCCTGGCCGATGAGGAGCGTGGAGAGCAAGCCGGCGAGGGCTGCGGTCAGCAGGATTGGCATCAGGCGTTTCATAATGGCCAATCATACAGGAGGAGACGGCAGCAGCCCGGGTCAGGAGCCGCCGCCGTACAGTGTGGAGGTGAGGCCCACTCACTAAGCTGATGTCAGGCGAAACCCGCCAGCGTGGCTGAGAAAGCAAGATGGAGGCCAGGTATTGTTATCAGAGACTAGGCTTGTAAAATATTGATAACACTAAAGATATTATGATTTATTACTGGACGAAGTCGGTCTCAATTATCGACAACCAAGACCATTCGTCTTTGAACAAGATACTGAAGTCTTGATATTCAATACGAACAGGATCACCGTCGGCGGGTCATCCGGTGCTTGCTCATCAAGGCGTAGAGGCGGGGACGGGACAAGCCGGAGAGGTCGCATGCCTGCCGGATGTCGTGGCCGGCTCGCTCGAGAAGTTGACTCAGGTACTCATGCTCGGCCGCGTCGGATGACTGGATGCGATACTCCCGGAACAGCGGAAACGGCGTGCTCACAGGGGGCGACACCACGGACGAAGCGGGTCCGGCATTCCGGGTCCGCTTGATCGACGATCGGACGGCATACACCCGGACCGCTAGCGGGAGGTGGTGCGGGTAGAGCACCGATTCATCGTGCGACGCGGCCAGTGCCTGCTCGATGGTGATCACCAGTTCGCGCACGTTGCCTGGCCACCGGTAGTCTTCCAGCGCCTCGAGGAATTCCGGCGAAACCCCTTTCATGACGCCGCCTTGCCGCTGGCACAACCGGTTGAGGTGGTACGTGACCAGTGGCCGAATGTCCTCGCGGCGTTCGCGGAGCGGCGGGATTTCCACCTGGAACGTGCGCAACCGGAACAGCAGATCCTCCCGGAACTGTCCCTGCTCGACCATCCGCGGCAGGTTCCGATTGGTGGCGGCGACGAGGCGGAAGTCACTGGACACTTCGGCGGATCCGCCGAGCGGGCGGAAGCGGCGCTCCTGCAAGACGCGCAAGAACGACTTCTGGACGGCCAGCGGCAGTTCGCCCGCTTCGTCCAGAAACAGGGTTCCGCCATCGGCCTGTCTGATCAGGCCTTCGGCGGGCCGATCCGCGCCTGTGAATGCGCCGCGTTCGTGACCGAACAGTTCGGACTCGATGAGATCGCGCGGAATGGCCGCCATGTTGACGGCGACGAAGNNACGTTCGTGACCGAACAGCAGGCTCTCCACGAGTGTTTCCGGCAGCGCCGTGCAGTCCACCACAACGAAGTTGCCGGCAGCGCGGCGACTGTTTTCGTGAATGGCGGCGGCGAACAGTTCCTTGCCCGACCCGGTTTCGCCGGTCAGCAGGACGGCGCTATCCGTGGCGGCGGCTCTCGCCAGTTGATCGAGACTCTCGCGAATCCTGGGACCGTCGCCGATGATGGTCTCGCGCTTGAGCACGGCGGCGGAACGTCGATTGCGCTTCTCGCTCCGATACTCCAACGCGCGGCGCAGCAGCAGTGCCAGCGATGACACCGTGGCCGGCTTCTGGATGTAATCCCACGCGCCGCCGCGGATGGCAAGTTCGGCGGCGTCCGGATCGCCGTCGCCGGTGAAGATGATGACCTCCGGCGCCGACGGCGCTTCGCGCACGGCATTCATCGCCGCCAGGCCGTC
>PMKG01000155.1 GCA_003157675.1 Acidobacteriota bacterium | reverse complement strand
CTCTATGCGACACCTACTGACACTGGCCGACGTGACCGCCGCCGAAATCGAACGCATCTTCTCGATCACGGAAGACCTGAAGCAGAAATGCGAGAACGGCCTGCGCGAGCCGCTGCTGCCGGGCCGGGTGATGGCCCTGATCTTCGAGAAGCCGTCGCTGCGCACTCGCGTGTCGTTCGACGTGGGGATCCAGCAGCTCGGGGGGTTCTCGGTCTACCTGTCGCCGGCCGAGATCAACCTCGGCAAGCGCGAGTCGATCCACGACGTCGCCAAGAACCTCGAGCGGATGGTGCAGGGGATCATGATCCGCACCTTCGCCCACGAGATCGTCGAGGAAATGGCGCGGGAAGCGTCGATCCCCGTCATCAACGGCCTGACCGACTACAGCCATCCCTGCCAGGCGATGGCCGACTTCCTGACCGTGCGCGAGGTGAAGGGGCGGACCGAGGGGATCAAGCTCGCCTTCGTCGGTGACGGCAACAACGTCGCTCACTCGTTGATGTTCGCGGGGGCCTTGCTCGGCGCGCACGTCTCCATCGTGACGCCGGCCGGCTACGAGCCGAAGGTCGACGCCCTGGCCTGGGCGAAGACACAGGCCGCCATGACCGGCGGCAGTTGCGTCGTGACGAGCGACCCGGTCGAGGGCGTGCGCGGCGCGGACGTCATTTACACCGACGTCTGGGCGAGCATGGGCCAGGAGGCCGAGGCGGCCGCGCGCAAGCGGATCTTTCTCCCCTACCAGGTCAACGAGGCGCTGGCCGCCCACGCGAAGCCGGACTACACGTTCATGCACTGCCTGCCCGCGCACCGTGGTGAGGAGGTCTCCGCCGGCGTCATCGACTCCCCGCACGCGGTCGTCTTCCAGGAGGCCGAGAACCGGCTGCACGCCCAGAAGGCGATCATGCTGGAGCTCATGAAGTAGGTGATGCCGCGCAGCGCACTCGTCGCCATCGGCGGCAACTCGCTCATCCGGGCCGGTGAGAAGGGCACGATCGAAGAGCAGCTTGCCAACACCCGGCGGACCGCCCACGCCATCGTCGGGCTGATCGAGGACGGGTTCAGCCTGGTGCTGACGCACGGGAACGGGCCGCAGGTGGGGGCGGCGCTGCTCAGGTCCGAGCGCGCGTCGGACCAGGTGTACGGCCAGTCGCTCGACGTCTGCGACGCGACGACACAGGGGGAGATCGGGTACCTGCTGCAGCAGTCGCTGCACAACGCGCTGGCCGCAGCCGGCCTGCCGGTGCCGGTGGCGACGGTCCTGACGCAGGTGGTCGTCGACGGCGGCGACCCGGCGATGCGCCACCCCACCAAGCCGATCGGGCCGTTCTACTCGCGCGCCGACGCGGAGGAGCGGGCACGCACGCTCGGCTGGCAGGTGGTCGAGGACGCCGCGCGCGGCTACCGCCGCGTCGTGCCGTCGCCCGAGCCGATCGAGGTCGTCGAAGAACAGGTGATTCGAGACCTGCTGACGCAGGGCGTGCTCGTCATCGCGGCGGGCGGCGGCGGCATTCCCGTCGTGCGCACGCCGACCGGCCTCAAGGGGGTCGAAGCGGTCATCGACAAGGACCGGGTGTCGGCGCTGCTGGCCAGCCGGCTCGGCGTCGACTGCTTCATGATCTCGACCGATGCCGACCGCGTGTACGTGGATTACCGCAAGCCGACGCAGCGGCCGCTCGTGCGCGTCACGGCCGCGGAGATGGCGGGGCACTACGCCGCCGGGCAGTTCCCGCCCGGCAACATGGGGCCGAAGGTCGAGTCGGCCCTGCGGTTCCTCGACCGGGGCGGGCGCGAGGTCGTCATTACCTCGTACGACCACCTGCGCGCGGCGGCGCACGGGGATGCGGGGACGCACATCGTAAAGGCGTGAGCCGCTCTATGAAACTGAGCCACGTCGTCGAGTCGCAGCAGTTCACCGTGCCGCTCCTGATGGAGCTGTTCGCGAGAACGCGCCAGATGGAGAAGGTGGCCGCGCGGGGCGGGACGCTCGACTACCAGAACCGGATCATGGCGTCGCTGTTCTACCAGCCCTCGACGCGGACCCGGTTCTCGTTCGAGGCGGCCATGTACCGACTCGGCGGCCGCGTGCTGTCGACCGAGCAGGCCGGCTACTTCTCCTCCGAGGTCGAGGGAGAGCAGCTCGAGGACACGATCCGGATCCTCGGCGGCTACGCCGACGTCATCGTCATCCGCCATACGCAGGCGGGCGGCGCGAAGCGGGCGGCCGAGGTATCGAAGGTGCCGGTCATCAATGCCGGCGACGGCAACGGCGGACAGCACCCGACGCAGGCGCTGCTCGACCTGTACACGATCTACCGGGAGCGGCCGATCGAGGGGCTGAGCATCGCCTTCATCGGCGAGCTCGACCGCGGCCGGACGGCCCGGTCGCTGGCGTACTTGCTCAGCAAGTTCGAGCGGGTGAAGATCTACTTCGTCAGCCCGACCGAGATGCAGATGAAGCCGGACATCCTCGAGCACCTCGACGAGCACGATGTCTGGTACGCCCTCGAGTCCGACGCCGCCAAGGTGCTGCCCGAGGTGGACGTCGTCTACCAGACGCGCATCCGTCCGGAGCGGCTGACCGACCGCGGCAGCCACGGCCGCTACACCATCGACGCGACCGTGCTCACGACGATGAAGCGGGACGCGCTCATCCTGCACCCGCTGCCGCGGACGGTGGAGATCGACAAGGCGGTGGATGCCGACCCGCGCGCCCTGTACTTCCGGCAGGCGAACAACGGATTGTTCGTCCGGATGGCGCTGCTGACGATGCTGTGGGATGAATAGGACGGTCCTGGGCTCGCGGCCCGCGACTCGCGACTAGCGGCCCCGTCACGCGTAGCACCGCCGCAAGCCGCAAGCCGCAAGTCGCCAGCCGCGAGCCGGCGTGAGAAGGAGCCCGTGATGCAGACAAAGGACTACGTCGCGCTCGAGAACGAGTACGGCGCTCACAATTACCACCCGCTCGACGTCGTCATCACGAAGGCCGAGGGCGTGTGGGTGTACGACGTCGATGGCAAGCGCTATCTCGACTGTCTCGCCGCGTACTCCGCGGTGAACCAGGGGCACTGCCACCCCGCGATCCTGAAGGCGATGCTGGGGCAGGCGCACAAGGTCACGCTCACCTCGCGCGCCTTCCGGAACGACCAGCTGCCGCTGCTCTACAAGGAACTGCACGACCTCACCGGCTTCGACGTCGCGCTGCCGATGAACTCCGGCGCCGAGGCGGTCGAGACCGCGGTGAAGGCGGCGCGCAAGTGGGGCTACAAGGTCAAGGGCATCCCTGAGGGCCGGGCCGAGATCATCGTCTGCGCGAACAACTTCCACGGCCGGACGATCACGATCATCAGCTTCTCGACCGACGCGCAATACCGCGACGGCTTCGGGCCGTTCACGCCCGGCTTCACGGTTGTCCCCTACGGTGACGCCAGGGCGGTCATCGACGCCATCACGCCAAACACCTGCGCGTTCCTCGTCGAGCCGATCCAGGGCGAGGCGGGGATCGTCGTGCCGCCGGCCGGATTCCTCCGTGAGACCTGGGAGGCGTGCCGCCGGAACAACGTCCTGTTCATGGCCGACGAGATCCAGTCGGGTCTCGGCCGCACGGGCAAGCTGTTCACCTTCATGCACGAGGGGATCCGGCCCGACCTGGTGATCATCGGCAAGGCGCTGTCGGGCGGCTACTATCCGGTGTCGGCGGTGCTCGCGTCAAAGGAGATCCTGGGCGTGTTCAAGCCGGGCGACCACGGCAGCACGTTCGGCGGCAACCCGCTGGCATGCGCCATCGCCCGCGCGTCGCTGCGCGCGCTCGTCGACGAGAAGATGGTCGAGAACTCGGCGACGCTCGGGGCCTACTTCCTGGAGCGTCTGCGGGCGATCAAGAGCCCGAACGTGAAGCAGGTGCGCGGCCTCGGACTGTGGATCGGCGTCGAGATGACGGGGCCGGCCAGGCCGTATTGCGAGAAGCTCAAGGACGAGGGGATCCTCTGCAAGGAGACGCACGAGCACGTCATCCGCTTCGCGCCGCCGCTCGTCATCACCNNTGCACCATAGCGTCTCTCCTGTGGTTCACAGCAAATTACGAACAGATGTTCTTCTCAAGCAGTTCGGCATCGTACCTGATCCCAGACCCCTGATCCCTCTCATAACGCACGAGAGTCAGTGAGGATTACATGCACCGTACCAAGACCATCATCATGGGCGCCGCGGGGCGCG
>PMKG01000360.1 GCA_003157675.1 Acidobacteriota bacterium | reverse complement strand
GCCTTCGGCAGGCGCCGGATCCTGCTCGAGATAGCTCAGCCCCTGGCCGTCGTCGCGCCACGCGACCTCGCGCTTGCCCTGCTGGTTGGCGCTCGGCCCAGGCTGCTCGGACGGGTCGGCCGCCGTGGCGTCACGGGTGCCGAGGTCCAGCGGCCGGTCCGTCACCTTGGCGAGCGCCTTGCCGGTCGTATCCCAGATCTCTTCGATCGACCCGAAGTTGCCGACGGGGACGATGTAAGAGAACGGCTTGATCATGCGCGTCGCGCGGATGAACTTGCCGTCGGGCGAGACGTCCAGCGCCCGGATCATCGCGGGCTGGCCGATCGCGTGGAGACCGGCAATCGGAGCGCCCTTCACAGGCTTGGCCCTCGCGCCCTTCGGTGAAGGCGGCGTGTCGACCAGTGCGAGCTGCCCAGTGGCGTGCCACTCGAGCAGCGCCAGTTCGTACGGCGTGGACACCAGACTCGGGAACGTGCGGAGCCTGTTGCGATCCTTGCCGTCGTGGACCTTCACTTCGGGCCCGGTCGGAGCCGTTGACGGCTGGGGCATGGCGGGCCGGTTCTCGGGGACGAGCACGGTCGCGATCTGCTTACCGTCCTTCGTGAAGTCGAACGTCGTCACCAGCGTGGCCAGCACCGGCCGCGGCGTGATCTGACGCGGCGTGTTCGTCGCCAGATCGGTCATCCAGATGTGCGTCGCGTCCTCGGTGTGGACGAAGTAGGCGACGGCGCTGCCATCGGGTGACCAGGTGGCGTTCGACACGCGCGCGTTGGGCGGGGTGGCGAGCGCTTTCCTGGTGCCGTCGGAGGCCGACACGATCTGGAGGCCGACGCCGTTCGTGACCGTCAGCGGACGGGCCCGGTTGGCCTTGAAGTCGACGAACAGGCCGCCCAGCTCGTGGAACGGCTTCGAGAAGGTCGCCATCACCACCGGCCCGTCGCCGACCTGGTTGAGGAACCACTTCTTGTCTGGGCTCAGGTTGCCGAGCGTGACGTTCTGCTGCCGGGGCGCGATGACCGCGGCCGCAAGGTCCGCCGGCGGCGTCGCGTAGGACTCCTGCTGCAGGATCTTGTCGGCCCAGCTGAGCGGGGCCGTGTCCTTGGCCGCCGGCGCCTGCACGGCGAGCGCGGGCACGACCGGCTTGGCGCCTGGCGCCTGGCCAATGAGCGGCAGCGGGGCGAGCGCGAGAATCAACGCACAGATCACCCAGGCCGCGCGCCGTGGCGCCTGATGCCGGGTAAGCGTTTGCCAGACCTTCATGAAGAACCTCCGTTCGAGCTCTCAGTGAGCACAAGAGACCGCGGTCCCCGTTGAGGGGCCGACGCCGGCCGCCTGAAGTGAGCGCAACATACACGACGGGGACGGTGGCTGTCGAGATCCGAAGGGGTCGGAGCGGTTTTTCCTCGGCTGAGTTTCCGGGCACCAAATCTGCAATTCCTCCGTCTGGTCCGGCACCGATTACAGATTTGCGATAGAGAACCGGCCCCCCAATAAGACCGCTCCGACCCCTAAGACGGAGTTTGACTAGAATGCCGCCATGGCAATTGGCCGAAGCTACCTCCCGTCCGCCTGCGCGCTCGTCGCCGCGCTCGCCCTCGTCGCCGCGCCGAAGCCGCTCGTCGGGGCCGGCCGGCAGCAGCCTCCTCAAGGCCAGCAACCGCCGCAGAACCAGCAGCCTCCCACGTTTCGCGGAGGCGTCAAGCTGGTTCGCGTCGACGTGTCGGTCACGACGAAGGACGACAAGCCGATCTCCGGCCTTACGATGGCCGACTTCGAAGTCGCCGAAGACGGCGTCGCCCAGAAGGTGGAGACGGCGCAGTTCGTCCGGCTCGACGGCCAGCGCAAGTCCGGCGACGAGACCTCGCTCGAAATCAGGTCGCAGGAGCACGCCCTCGCCGAGGCGGCGCGCGACGACGTCCGGCTGTTCGTCATCTTCCTCGACGACTACCACATCGACAAGGACCCGTCGGTCACCATCCCGCTGCGCGAAGGCCTGACGACGTTCATCTCGAAGTTCCAGCCGACCGATCTCATCGCGATCGTCGACCCGCTCACGCCGGCAAACGCCATCGTCTTCACCCGCTCGCTCGCCGACCTCACCAACATCGTCCGGCAGTTCGAAGGTCGCCACAACGAGATCTTCCCCGTGAAGAACGCGGCCGAAGAGGCGCAGCTTAGAAGCGGGGACGCCGAACGCCTGCGGGCGCAGGTCACCCTGTCGGCGCTCGAGTCGCTGTCGGTGCACCTCGGGGGCATCCGTGAAGGGCGCAAGACCGTCATCTTCGTCAGCCAGGGGCCGCCGCTGCTGTTCAATGGCATGACGCTGGACACCGATCTGCGCGACGTCATCGAGGCCGCCAACCGCGCGAACGTCACGATCGACACGGTCGATCCGCGCGGGCTGGACAGTTACGTGCGCGCGGCCGACTCGCTGTACAGCCTGGCTGCCGGCACCGGCGGGCGGGCGATCCTCAACACGAACAACTTCGAGCTCGGCCTGCGGCAGGTCGTCGACGACGCCAGCGCTTACTACCTGATCGGCTACTCGCCGACCCGGACGGAAGACGACGGGAAGTACCACAAGATCTCGGTGAAGGTGAAACGGCCGGGCGCGCACGTGCTGGCGCGCGAGGGGTACTGGGCTCCGAGCCGCAAGGAGATGGACGCGGCCGCCGAGATCGCGAGCCGCCCCCAGGTGCCCGGCGTCGCGAACGCCATGAAGAACATGGCGCGCCTCGAGCCGAGGGGCGCCGTGCAGGCGTGGTTCGGGTTGTCGCGAACACCCGAGGGGAAGACGCAGGCGACGCTGACGTGGGATCCGGCGACCACCGCCCCGTCGGCGCCCGTCGATCGGCTCGAGCTCGAGATCGTGCCGGCGGGGTCGCGCACGCCGATCGGCCCGCCCCTGGTGGTGCCGTCGACGCCGCCGGGCCAGCGCACCCGCCCGCGGGGATCGATCCTGCTGCCGCCGGGCGAGGTCCTGCTGCGCTTCACCGCCCGGACGGTTGACGGGGCGGCAGTCGATCGATGGGAGCAGCCATTCGCGATCCCCGACCTGTCGGCGCCGGCCGTCGCGCTCGCGACGCCGAGGTTCTACGTGGCCGAGTCGCTGCCGGAAGTGCGCGAGCTGCAGACGGCCGCGGATCCCACGCCGAGGGCCACGCGCGTCTTCCGCCAGACGGACAGGGTCTTCGTCGACGTCGAGTGCTACGTGAGCGCCGCCGCTCCAGCCCCGGTGATGACCGCCCAGCTCCTGAGCGCGGACGGCAAGCCGCTCCTGCCGCTGCCCGTGCCGCCGCTGCAGGCGGGCAAGGCCCGTCTCGAGCTGCCGATCCGCGGTCTGGGGAAGGGGACCTACCTGCTGCGCGTCCGCGTCGAGGCCGGCGGGGCGCAGGCCGAACACATGATGGCGTTTCGCGTCACGCCCTGACCGGCTGCTCGCGCGACACGCGGCGCGCGACCACGACGGCCAGGATGGTGACGACGACCGCCCCGGCGAGCGGTACGGCCATGCTGGCGCGCACGCCGGCCGACTGGGAGATGTGGCCCATCGCCCAGGGAAAGGCGATGCTGCCGAGGTTGCCGACGGTGAAGAGCACGCCAAACACGGTTCCGGCGAACCGATGGTACCGGTCTCCCGCGATCGCGAGCATCGTCGGGAAGATGGCCGACAGGCCCAGCGCCGCGATCCAGGCGCCTGCCACCAGGCCCGGCAGGGAGGTCGCGGCGGCCAGCAGGATGACGCAGCCCGCCACGACGAGGACCGACGATCCGACGACCAGTGGGGCCTTGCCGGTCCACGCCTGCGCCCGGGCCGAAGCCGCGCGCCCGAGGATCGCCACCACCCAGTAGCCGAACAGGACGAGCGTCGCCACCCACGGCGACCAGCCCATCATGCCGACGTAGGTGGAGGTCCACCCGCTGAGCGCCGCCTCGTTGCCCGTCTCGAACAGCAGGAGGATCGCCAGCAGCAGCACGCCCGGGCTCCGGGCCGCGTTCAGCACCCCGGCGAACGAGAACGCCGCCCCTTCATGCGGGGGCGGGAAGGGCAGCGCGGCGCACACGACGGTCGTCGCGCCGGCCACGGCCGCGAAGATCGCCAGGATGCCCGTCACCGACAGCGCGTCGAACCCGAGCACGACGACGAGCGGGACGAACAGGGCCCCGATGCCGAAGAAGGTCCCGAGCAGGTTCAGCATCCGCCCGCGGTCGTCCGGAAAGACGTCGGAAACCAGGGCGTTCGACGCCGTGTTCAGCCAGCCGCCGCCGATGCCGACGAGCAGCGCCGCGGCCGCCGCGGCGCCGAACCCCCGGGCGAGCGCGAAGGCCGCGAGGCCGGCGGTCACCATCGCCGAGGCCGAGACCATCACCGGCTTGCTGCCGAACCGGTCGAGCAGCGGACCGACGACGGCGGCCGCGACGAACAGCCCGGTGAACAGGACGCTGAACAGATCCCCCTGCTGCGCGAGGTCGATGCCGAGTCTCGCCCGCGTGGCCGGCAAACCGAACAGCGTGCCCAGCATCGCGACGAGCATGCCGAACACGAACATCGTCATCGCCGCGGCCACGAAGAGGCGGCGGCGGGCCGACGGGTCGGTGAACGGCCTGGAATCGCTCATGGAATGGGCCACTGGCGGGACGACCTGCCCGGACACCAATGGTATCATCGAGATCTGGGCCGGAAACGACGGATTCCAGAGGTTTCCATGGACAGCACCGCCAAAGCGTCGCAGGTGAAGGTGACCTACGCCACGATGAGCGCGGATCAGATGAACGATCTGCATCGCGAGCTCGACGCGGCGTTCGAGCAGGTGAGGGCGGGCTTCGGCGCGTCCCACCCGATGTTCGTGAATGGGCGCGTGGTCGAGGGCGACGGCGAGGAGTTCGAGGATCGGAGCCCGATCGACACGCGCATCCTCATCGGGAAATTCGTCTCCGCGACGCGCGAGCAGACCCAGGCCGCGAGTGCCGCGGCCCGGGCGGCCTACCCCGCGTGGGGCCGGCTGCCCTGGGAGGAGCGGACGGCGATCGTGCGCCGGATCGGCCGGCGCATCCGCGAGCGCCGCGCCTTGCTCGCGGCGCTGGTGGGGTACGAGACCGGCAAGAGCCGCCTCGAGTGCGTCGGCGAGGTCGAAGAGGCCGCCGATTTTTTCGATTACTACTGCGACCGGATGGAGCAGACCGACGGCTTCCAGACGCTGATGGGGATGCCCGGCTCCACCGAGGAGAGCCGCAGCGTGCTCAGGCCCTACGGCGTGTTCGGCATCATCGCCCCGTTCAACTTCCCCGTTGCGCTCGCCGCGGGCCCGACCGCCGCCGCGCTGCTCGCCGGCAACACGATTGTCTGCAAGGCGGCCGAGGACACCGCGCTCGCCGGGATCCGGTTCTACGAGACGCTCGCCGACCTGCTGCCGCCGGGCGTGTTCAACCTGGTGAACGGCCCGGGCGTGCCGGTGGGCCAGGAGATCTCCGACAACCCCGACGTCGACGGCCTGGTGTTCACCGGGTCGATGGCGGTCGGGATGAAGCTCCTGCGCGACAACGGCACCCGGTCGACGCCGCGCCCGCTCATCATCGAGATGGGCGGCAAGAACCCGGCGCTCGTGATGGAGAGCGCCGACCTCGACAAGGCGTCGGACGGCGTGATGCGGTCCGCCTTCGGCGCGACCGGCCAGAAGTGCTCGGCCTGCTCGCGCGTCTACGTGTCGCGCGGGGCCAGGAAGCGGTTCGTCGAGCTGCTCGTGGAGAAGACGAAGAAGATCAAGGTCGGCAATCCCATCGAGCGCGACGTCTGGATGGGGCCGGTCATCAACAAGCGCGCGTTGAAGAATTACGAACGGGCCATCGAGACGGCGAAGCGCGACGGCGGCCGCGTCCTCGTCGGCGGCAAACGGATCGTGGCCGAGCCGTTCAACCACGGCTACTTCGTCGAACCGACCGTCATCGACGGCCTGCCCGCCGGCCACCCGCTGTTCGAGCAGGAGCTGTTCGTCCCGATCGTCGTGGTGGCCGACGTTCTGACGCTCGACGCCGCGATCGATCTCGCCAACAGGACGGAGTACGGGCTCACGGCCGGGATCTTCTCGGAGGACGAGCGCGAGATCGCGGAGTTCTTCGACCGGATCCAGGCCGGCGTGATCTACGCGAACCGCCGCGCCGGCGCGACGACCGGCGCGTGGCCCGGCCAGAACTCGTTCGGGGGGTGGAAGGGAAGCGGATCCACCGGCAAGGGAACGGGCGGGCCGCACTACCTGCAGCAGTTCTTCCGCGAGCAGAGCCGGACGCGGGTCAGGTAAAGGGCTCAGGGCTCAGGGCTCAAG
>PMKG01000015.1 GCA_003157675.1 Acidobacteriota bacterium | reverse complement strand
TCCATGTCGCCGTAATGGTCCTCGGCGCCGGCGATGTCGGAGAGCACGGCGTACTTGCCGGTCGTCTCGTCCATCACCAGGCCCATCGCCACGCCCGCCACCGGGGCCACGAGCGGCACGCCCGCGTCCATCAGCGCCAGGGAGCCGCCGCAGACCGTCGCCATCGACGACGAGCCGTTGGACTCAAGGATGTCCGAGACCACGCGGACGGTGTAGGGGAACTTCTCCTCAACCGGGATCATCGGCGTCAGCGCCCGCTCGGCCAGCGCACCGTGGCCGACCTCGCGCCGGCCCGGGCCGCGGAGGAACGCGACCTCGCCGACCGAGAACGGCGGGAAGTTGTAGTGCAGCATGAAGCGCTTGTAGACCTCGCCGCTGACCATCTCGACCTTCTGCTGGTCCTCGGCCGTGCCGAGCGTGGCGGTGACGAGCGCCTGGGTCTCGCCGCGGGTGAACACGGCCGAGCCGTGCGCGCGTGGCAGCACGCCCACCTCGATCCAGATCGGGCGGATCTGGTCGAACGCACGGCCATCCAGGCGCACGCGCCGGTCGAGCACCGCGTCGCGGAGCACCTTTTCCTTGAGTTCCTTAAAGATCTTCTTCGCCTCGCTCCGGCGCTCGACCTCCTCCTCGGGCATCGAGCCGACCAGTTCCTCGAGGACCTGGTCAACGGCGGCGTAGCTCTCGATCTTGTCCAGGATCTGCATCGCCTCGCTGAGCGGCAGCAGGACCTTCTCCTCGACCTCGCGGTAGAACTCGCGGTCGATCTCGCGCTTGGGGACCGCCACCTTCTTCTTGCCGGCTTCCTGTGCCATCCGGTCGATCGTCTCGACGATCTGCTTGATGGCGGCGTGCCCGGCTTCGAGCGCCGTGACGACGGTGTCCTCGCTGACGACCTTCGCGCCGGCTTCGACCATCACGATGCCGTCACGGCTTCCGGCGACGACGATGTCGAGCTTCGCTTCCTTGCGTTGGGCGTAGGTCGGGTTGATGACGAACTCGTCGCCGATGAGACCGACGCGGACGGCCGCGATCGTCTTCTCGACGGGAATTTCGGAGAGGGCGAGGGCGGCCGACGCGCCGGTGATGGCCATCACGTCCGAGTCGTTGTCGGAGTCGGCCGAGAGGACCAGGGCGACGATCTGCGTCTCGTGGTGCCAGCCCGTCGGGAACAGCGGTCGCAGCGGCCGGTCGATCATACGACTCGTCAGGACTTCCTTTTCGGCCGGTTTGCCTTCGCGCTTGAAGAAGCCGCCGGGGATCCGACCCGACGCGTAGGTGTATTCACGGTAATCGACGGTCAGCGGCAGGAAGTCGATCCCCTGGCGCTCGGCCGTGTTGTAGCAGGCGGTCACGAGCACGACGGTCTCGCCGTACCGGACGATGACGGAGCCGTTGGCCTGCTTGGCCAGCTTGCCTGTCTCGATCGACAGGACGTTCTGGCCGATGGTCAGTTCGCGCTTGTACATAAGGCGTGCCTCGATGGCGGGACGCGAGCGCCCCTCCGTGATGTGATGCGGGATGGACCCTCGAGTGCACACCACGGAGGCAGCGGCGGGATGTCGCTGTGGCCGCGGGGGAGGGTCGAACGGCGACGAGCGGGCACGTGTCTGGACGCGCCGCGACGGGTAGCCGCCCCCGGGCGTCTGGCCCGGGGCGGCCGCGGATCGGGTTCGAGCTACTTGCGGATGCCGAGCCGGCGGATCAAGTCCGCGTAACGCTCAGAGTCCTTGCGCTTGAGATAATCCAGCAGCCGGCGCCGCTGGCCAACCAGCTGCAACAGGCCGCGCCGCGAGTGATGGTCTTTCGCGTGGACCTTGAAGTGTTCGGTCAGGTAGTTGATCCGCTCGCTGAGAATCGCCACCTGCACTTCCGGTGAACCGGTGTCACCCTCGTGCGTCTTGTAGTTCCCGATCAGCTCCGTCTTGCGTTCCTTGTTCAATGCCACGATGCGTCACCTCCACGCACGGCCCAGATCGGCAGAATTACCGGGACCGGACCGCCGTTCATCCCACACGGTAAACAGTAGACAGTGGACGACAGGCCTGAGCGGCGGCTCTCGTCAGGCCTCCCGACCACTGCCTGCTGTTTACATGGATCCGCGTTACTCCAACAGATCCAACATTTTACTTCAGTACAACGACCGGATGCAAAACGCCGGGCCGCTCCGTGCGCCGGGCAATGGCGAGAAGACGACCATCCGGGTCGAACAATCGGACGGCCGGCGCGATGTCGAGCGCCTGGTCGGCCGCTCCGTCCGGCAGGGTCACCTCGTTGCCGTGCCCGGCCCGCCGGGCGGCCTCCTCGTTGAGCTGCACCGCGGGCAGGTCGGGCAGCAGGCGTTCGAGCGGGATGAGTCGAGCCGCCGCGGCGGCCAGATCTGCATCCAGGACAATGAGTTCCGTCGCCTCAGCGAGCGTGAACGCCCCGCTCGCCGTGCGCCGCAGGCTCTCGAGGCACGCGCCGCAGCCCAGGCGCTGGCCCAGCTCCTGCGCCAGCGAGCGGACGTAGAAACCCGCCGACGACCGCAGCCTGACGCGGACGAACGGCGGCTCGAGCGCGACGACCTCGCAGTCGTGCAGTTCGACCATCGCCGGCTCGACGGAGAACGCCTTGCCGCTTCGGGCCAGCCGGTGGGCCCGCTCGCCGTCGATCTTCTTGGCCGAGTATGGCGGCGGCGCTTGCAGCCTGGCGCCCATCAGCCCCGACAGGCAGGCGGCGATGGTCGCCGCGTCGGGCCAGGGTCCCTCCCAGGTCGGCGAAACCGTGGTACCCGTCCGGTCCCAGGTGTCGGTGCTGACGCCGAGCCTGATCGTCGCGTCGTAGGCCTTGGCTTGCCCTGAGAGGAATTGCGCCAGCCGTGTCGCCCGTCCGATCACCAGGACCAGGATGCCGGTGGCCATCGGGTCGAGCGTCCCGGCGTGGCCGGCCTTTTTGGCGGCGAGGCGGCGCCGGCACCAGGTGACGATGTCGTGGGAGGTCGGCCCCTCCGGCTTGTCGACGACGAGGACGCCGTCCATCAGCTGGATGCCTGCAAGGCGCGGTCGATGGCTTCGAGCGCACGGGACACGACCTGCTGCCGGACCGAGGGCAGGTCGCCCGAGACCGTGCAGCCCGACGCGTTCTTGTGGCCGCCGCCGTCGAACTGCTTGGCGACCTCGCTCACGTCGACCGCGCCCTTCGAGCGGAAGCTCACGCGGTAGACGCCCGGCTCGGCCTCTTTGAAGAGGGCGACGGCCTGGATCTCCCTGACCGTCAGCGGCACGTTGATGAGCCCTTCGGTGTCGTCGTACCGGCCGCCGGTCTCCCGCTCCATGTCCCGCGTCATCAGCAACGTCGCCAGGCGGCCGGAGGCGTCGACGTCCATCGACGAGAGCACGGCGCTCGACAGGCGGATCCGTCCGACGCTGTTGTCGTCGAACACCGCGCGCGCGATGGCGACCGGGTTGGCGCCGGCTTCGAGCAGCCGCCGGCAGACGTCGAAGGTCCGCGGCGAGATGCTCGAGTAGTGGAACGACCCGGTGTCGGTGAGGATCGCCACGTAGAGGCCGGTGGCCATCTCGGGCGTGAGCGGCACGCCCAGGCTGGCGATGACGTCGAACACCATCTCGCCGCAGGCCGCCGCCCCCTGGTCGAACCAGTTCACGGCCCCGTAGGACGTGTTGCCCGGGTGGTGGTCGATGTTGATGATGAAGTTCGGATCGAGCCCCGAGACGCCCGTGCGCGAGAGGTCCGGGCACTCGACCGCGATGACGGCGTCGTAGCGCTCCTCGACGCGGCTCGCGACGTCGATGCCCGCGACGCCGGGGAACGATAGCAGCGCCGGCTGCGGTGGGTCGCAGTTGACGATCCGCACGGTCTTGCCGAGCGCGCGCAGCGCCGCCGCGAGCGCCACCTGCGACCCGATCGAGTCGCCGTCCGGCTTGGCGTGCGAGGTGACGAGGAACGTCCGCCGCCCCAGGATCTCCTCGCGGATGCGGCGGAGGACGTCGGCGTCAGTCGTCGTGGCGGTCGGGGTCATGGTGCTCGTCCGGTTTGGCGGCCTCGGCCTCGTGGATCTCCTGCAGCAGCCGCTCGACGCGGTCCTGCGTTTCGACCGACTTGTCGAACTGGAACTCGAGCGTCGGGACGCGCCTGAGCCGCAGGCGCTGGCCGATCTGGTACCTGAGGAACGACGCCGCCCGGTGGAGCGCCTTGTCGGTGGCGCGGCGCTCGGACTCGGTGCCGAGCGTCGTATAGAAGACGCGCGCCGCCTGGAGGTCCGGCGACACCTTGACGTGCGTGATCGTCAGAAAGCCGATGCCGGGGTCGTGGACCTCGCGCGCCAGCATCGTGCTGACCTCGACGCGAATCTGGTCCGCGACACGATCGGGTCGGTGGCCTTGGGGCATAGCAGTATCACGTCAACAACNNCGTTCGATCTCCTCGGCCACCGCCGCGAGCGTCTGCTCGGCGTGGGCCCCGGTCGTGCTGACCGTCACCAGCGCCAGGCCGGCACGCTGCCAGAGCTCCTGATGTTCGACCTCGGCGACCGCCACATTGAACTTGGCCAGCCGATCCTTCAGCCGGCGCAGCACCATGCGCTTGTCCTTCAGCGATTGCGCGCCGGGCAGGAAGAGCTCGACCGACAGGAGTGCGACGACCATGGAAGACTCAGGGCTCAGGGCTCAGGGCTCAAGGCTCAAGGCTCAGGACTCAGGGGGGCTCAGGACCGTGACCGAAGATGGCCCCGGGCCATGAACCGGCATGAGCCTTGAGTCCTGAGCCTTGAGCCTCTTGGCTTGAGCCCCGGGCCTCGGGCCCTAAGCCGGAACCGGTGCGATCACCTTCTCGATGACGAACACCTCGATGATGTCGCCGACCTTGACGTCGTTGAACCGTTCGAGGCCGATCCCGCACTCGAAGCCCGACTTGACCTCGGACACATCGTCCTTGAACCGGCGCAGCGACCCGATCTTCCCCTCGAAGACGACGACGTGGTCGCGCAGCAAACGCGCCTGCGCCTCGCCGCTGCGCTTGATGAGGCCGTCGGTGACCATGCAGCCGGCGATCGCCCCGATCTTCGGCACGCGGAACACCTCGCGCACCTCGGCCGACCCGAGCCGCACTTCCTTGAACGTCGGCTCGAGCAGCCCCGCCATCGCCTTCTTCATCTCGTCGATGACGTTGTAGATGATCGTGTGGAGCCGGATCTCGACGTGCTCGCGGTCGGCGACCTCGGCGGCGTTCCGGTCCGGCCTCACGCTGAAGCCGATGATGATGGCGTTCGACGCGGAGGCCAGCAGGACGTCCGACTCGTTGATGGCGCCGACGCCCGAGTGGATGATCCGCATCTTGACCTTCTCGTCCGACAGCTTGGTCAGCGTGTCGGCGAGCACCTCGGCCGAGCCCTGGACGTCGGCCTTGATGATGATCGGCAGTTCCTTGACTTCCCCCTGCGCGATCTGCTGCTGCAGCGACTCGAGCGTGAGCCGCGTCGTCTTGGTGAAGGCGGCCTTCTCCTTCGCCTGGGTCTGGCGGAAGAGGACCACCTGCCGCGCCTTGGCGGCGTCGTTGATCGCCTGGAACGAGTCGCCCGGCTGCGGCAGCGCCGCGAGGCCGAGGACCTCGACCGGGATGGACGGCCCGGCCAGCTTGACGTGGCGGCCGCGGTCGTCGATGAGCGCGCGAACCTTGCCGAGCACCGGCCCGGCGATGACCGTGTCGCCGATGTGCAGCGTGCCGTCCTGGACGAGGATCGTGGCCACCGGGCCGCGGCCCTTGTCGAGCTCGGCCTCGAGCACCGTGCCGACGGCCGCCCGCTTCGGGTTCGCCTTGAGGTCGCCCATGTCGGAGACGAGCAGGATCATCTCGAGCAGCAGGTCGAGGTTCTGCCGCTTCTTCGCGGACACCTCCACCATGACCGTCTGGCCGCCCCACTCCTCGGGCATCAGGCCGAGGTCCGACAGTTCGCGCTTCACGCGTTCGGCGTTGGCGTCGGGCTTGTCGATC
>PMKG01000370.1 GCA_003157675.1 Acidobacteriota bacterium | reverse complement strand
CGTCAACGTGTCGGCGGTCGAGGGTCAGTTCTACCGGGTGGGCAAGACGACGCGCCACCCGCACACGAACATGGCGAAGGCCGCGCTGAACATGATGACGCGCACCGCCGCGACCGACTATTACAACGACGGCATTCACATGAACAGCGTCGACACGGGCTGGGTCACCGACGAGGACCCCGCCGAGATTGCAGCCCGGAAGGTGACCGAGCAGCGTTTCCACCCGCCGCTCGACAGCGTCGACGGCGGCGCCCGCATCGTCGCCCCGATCATCTCCGGCTTCAATACGGGCGCCCACGTGTGGGGCCAGTTCCTGAAAGACTACCGGCCGACCCGCTGGTAGTCGGTGGCGAGTGCGCGCGACCCTTCGGGCGGCCAGGACGATCGTGACTACATCATGTTATGATTGTAGTCACAACCTGAGGACTGGATTCCATGGACACGGTGGGCATTCGCGAACTCAAGGCACACCTGAGTCGTCACCTGAGGCGCGTGCGATCGGGCGCGCGACTGCTCGTGACCGAACGAGGGCGGGTGATTGCGAGTCTCGACCCGGTTGAGGCGCCGCACGGCCTCGAGTGGGCCCGCGCACTCGTCGCCACTGGGCAAGCTCACTGGGGGGGCGGCAAGCCCGAGGGCTGTCGGCATCCAGTGCCAACGGCCGGCGGCCGGACCGTGTCCGCGGTTGTTCTCGAGGAACGTCGGTGACGCTCTATCTCGACACCAGCAGTCTCGTCAAGATCTACGTCGCCGAACCGGACAGCGACGGGGTCCGCAGGCTCGTCGACCAGGCGACTGTCGTGGCCACATCCGGCATCGCGTACCCCGAGGCCCGGGCAGCGCTGGCCAGGCGGCGGCGCGAACGTGCGCTGAGTCCTACGGCGTATAGGAGTGCGATTCGCGCATTCGAAGACGATTGGTCCAGATATCTGGCGGTCGATGTCTCGGCGGCCATCTGTCGGGAAGCCGGTGGCCTGGCGGAGCGTCATCGGCTTCGCGGGTACGATAGCGTGCATCTCGCGTCCTACCTCGAGATTGCCCGCCATGCAGGCGTCGGTGACACGCAGTTTTCGAGCTTCGACGATCGCCTCAATCGGGCGGCACGGGCGGCGGTGAAGGCGATGGTCGGGGCGGGTCGTCGACCAGGGCGGCGAGCCAACGACCCGTCAACGCCCGGGCCGAGGGCCACGCGATGACTGCGGCTCCAGGCCGGCCGGCCAGTTGTTGAAGTTCGGCACGAAGCTCCAGCCGTCCTTCGCGGCGGCGGCGTCCCCATCATCCAGCGCCAGCGGCAGCGGCGTTAGCCGCACAGAAGGATCGAGCGTCATCCGACAGACGACCGTCACCGCTTGCGCGTCCCTATAAAACGATATTGAAGGCCTCGCGGCTCGAGCGGCCCGCTAGTCGGCCGACGAGCCGAGCAGGGGCTTGCCGGCGAGCGCCACTCGGAACCCGTACAGGGCGACGGCCGCCGGCAGCAGGATGGCGACGACGGAGCCTGCGCCGTACCAGGCCGTGAGGTCGGTAGTCAGCGGGAACTGGGTGAGGACGGTGACGACCAGCATCGCCACCACGAAGCTCAGGATTCCCGATCGGAACAGCACCGCCATCAGGCAACCGACGATGAACAGGGACACGACGGCGGCGACCCAGGGCGAGGAGCTCACCAGCGCGTTCTGCGCGACGACGATGGCCGCCCAGCCGCAGGCCGCCAGCCAGTCCTTGCGGAGGACGAGCCGCACCAGGAACACGAGGAAGAACACGGCGAGCGCCGAGAAGATCGCGTCGTAGACGAGCAGCAGCGTCCAGCTCGACGCCATCCGCCAGCCGAGCAGCGGTCCCGCCAGGCCCATCCCCGGACTCAACGGCGGTCCGACCGCCCATTGGCTCTCGAAGAGTTCCTGCGCGAACGCCAGGACGCTGGCGATGGCCCCGGCGGCGCAGCCGACCAGCAGGCTCCGCCCGACGAGCGGGTCGGCGAGACGGCCTGCGAGCAGCCGGTTCCAGGCGATCAGCGTGTGCGGCCAACGCCGGCGGATCGGGGGTTCGAGGGCCAGGTAGAGCGTGGAGACGAAGGCGGCGCCGAACAGCGCCCAGCAGATGGCCCGAAGCGCGATGACGATCTCGTCGGAGGAGGCCAGGTGGTGGCCTTCGAGCGCGAGCGCCGCGAGGATCATCGTGCCGATCGCAACAGCCAGGCGGGTGGCCCCGCGGCGGTCCCCACGGCCGAGGGCGACGTTTCGGCGCGCGAACACGACGGCTCCGACAAGCAGAGAGCAGAGCACTATGAGGCTCAGGGTCTCGGCCGCAGCGGCGCCGGCCGACTGCCTGGCGGGCTCACGATCGGGTCGAGACCAGGGCATGACCACGCGTACGAAGACCGGTTTCCCGCGATACGCGGCCGCTTCGAGTCGCACCGGCAGCGACGGCAGGTCCGCGTAGCGCGCCATCCATGCGACCCGCTGGTCGTACGCCGCCCGCGGTGTCCACCGCGGTGCGGCCGTCGCGAGGGAGGCCGGGTCGAGACCTGCTTCCGTCACCACGCGTGACCAGTCGGCGAGCGCGGCCGGCGCCGAGGAAGCGCCCTCGGGATCAACGGCCGGCGGGACCGCATCGAACTGGAGCAGGCGGCCGCGGACGTCCAGCAGGAGAAAGGTCATTCCCGCCTGGTCGCGCGCCGGGTCGTCCAACCTGACCTCGCCGCTTTCGAGCAGGCGCCCGCCAAAGAACCGCAACGGAACCATGCTCGATTGCGCGGTTCGATACCAGAAGCGCAACAACAGGTGGCCGCTCGCCAGGTTCTTCCATCGGCCCTGGCTGGTGTCGTGCCCTTCGACCCAGTCCGCGTATTCGGTATCCCACTTGTAGCCGCGCGCCCAGTCGACCGGCGCGTTCGAATAGCCGAGGCGTTCGAGCATCGCGCGCGCCTTGAAACTCGACACGTCCGGGGAATCGTCGAGCGGCAGGCGCGTGAGCGCGCTGTTGATGTGTCCCGCAAGCAGCGTCGCCATCAGGCCGACGAGCGCCACCGCGAGCCACGCCACGGCCGTCCGCGGCGACATGGCGCCCGTGTCGCCCGATGCGGCCACCATGTCGGGAGACGGCGTTTCTCCGGCGGCCAGCGCCGCGGCCAGCGGGTCGCCGCCAGGCAATGCGGCGGCCACGGCCATCGCCGAGGCCGGGCGGTCGGAGGGCGATTTCTCCAGGCAGCGGAAGATCACCCGCTCGATGGCCGGGTCGAGATCGTGCACGCTGGTGCTCAACTTCGCCGCGTGCGACTCCTCGTGCAGCCGGCGCAACCCGGCGAGCGTCGGCGCCTCGAACGCGCGCTTGCCGCTGAAGATCTCGTAGAGCACCAGGCCAAGGGCGTAGAGATCCGACGCGACGCTCGCGGGCTGCCCCGCGAACTGCTCGGGCGCCATGTAGGCGGGCGTGCCGGCAAGGGGCGCGGCGGCGTGGCTGCCCTCGGCCTCGGCCAGGCCGAAGTCCGTCAGCCGCACCTTGCCCCGGCCGTCGAGCATGACGTTGGCAGGCTTGAGGTCGCGATGGAGGACTCCCCGATCGTGGGCCGCCGAGAGCGCCGCGCACAACTGGCGACTGATCTCCAATCCCTTGTCGGCCGGCAGCCGCCCGATGCGCCGCAGCAGCGACGCGAGATCCTCGCCGTCGATGTACTCCATCGACAGGAAATGACGTCCCTCCACCTCGCCGATGTCGTAGACGCGGCAGACGTTCGGGTGCGAGATCTGGCGTGCCGTCCGGACCTCGCCGAGGAGGCGTTCAAGGCGGATCGCGTCGCGATCGACCTCGGCCGGAAGAAACTTGAGCGCGACCGGCTGGCCAAGCGTCAGGTCGTCAGCGCGGTAGACCTCGCCCATGCCGCCACGGCCGAGGAGCGCGACGATCCGATAGCGATTCCCGAGGAGGGCGCCCGGCTCGAAGGCGGCGTGCCCGGACGAACCAGCGACGCCGGGGAGACGCGACGCGGGGCGTGAATCGCCCCGCGAGACAACAGCGGCGCGCGGGGCTGGGGCGAAGGTCGGCGCCTCGCTTTCGCGGTCTGCCGACAGCCCGGTGGCCATCGCGTCCGGGCCGGATGTGTCGGATGCCGGCAGTGGCCCGCGACAGACGGGACACTCGTCGCGGCCGTCGGGGATCGCCGTCCTGCAGGAAGGGCAGATCATCGTTGTGAAGCAGAGCATACCGCGAGGCGGCCTGGTCGATTGAGCATTCTTGACGCGCCGCGTCCTCTGGGTGCTGATGGGCACACTCGGCTTGGCGATCTCGGCGGTCCTGGCGAGCTACATGCCCGCGCGTCGCGCGACGTCGGTCAACCCGGTCGAGGCCCTGCGCGGCGAGTAGGACGGCGGGACTCAGGCTCAGGGCTTCGGGCTAGACCAGGCAGGGCCGCCTGTATCAGCGGCTGCCAGGGGCCAGATACCGCAGCGCGAGCATCGTGATGTCGTCGGCCTGGGGCGCCTCGCCCACGAACTCGGCGAGCTCTTCGCCCACCGTGCGGATGACGTCATCGAGGCCCAGGCGGCCGCACCGCGCCAGGCAGAGCAGCAGGCGAGCGGGCGAGAACTCCTCCTCGGCGGCATTGCAGGCTTCCGTGACGCCGTCCGTGTAGGCAAACACCCCGTCGCCGGGCCCAAGCACAATGTGGCCCGCCTCGTAGGCCGCGCTCTCGAAGAGCCCGACGACCATCCCGCCGGTCTGGGCGAGCGGCTCGACCGCCCCGTCGGCCCGAAGCACGTAGGGAGGATTGTGCCCCGCGTTGCAGAAGGCGACGTGACCGGTCCGCGTGTCGAGCACGCCGTAGAACACGGTGACGTACATGCTGGGCACGCCCTCCGACGCCAGCACGCGATTCACCCGTTCGAGGCAGGCCTCCGGTGACGCCACGTCGCGCGCGGTCGCCTTGATGAGCGTCCGGCAGACGGCCATGAAGAGCGCCGACGGGACGCCCTTGCCCGAGACGTCGCCGATGACGAACCCCAGCCGGTCCTTGTCGATCAGGAAGTAGTCGTAGAAGTCGCCGCCGACCGCCCGCGCTGGCGTCATGCTGGCGCGGACGTCGAATTCCAGCCGGCCGGGAAACGGCGGGAACTCGCTCGGCACGATGGCGCGTTGTATCCGGCTGGCGACTTCGAGCTCCTTGTGGAGCGCGGCCAGCCGCTCCCGGTCGCGGGCGGCCTGCACGGTGCGCGCGAACAGCCGCGCGTTCTCGACGGCCGACGCGGTCTGGAGGGCGAGCGTGTTGAGCAGCTTCAGGTCCGCCGCCGTGTAGCTGACCGGCGCCGAACTGGACAGCGCGATCAGCCCCGTCACGCGCTCCTTCACCCTGAGGGGCGTGCAGATCATCGAGGCGATCTGGTGCCCGTCGCCGTTGTGGCGGCCGTCCGCGCGTACGTCGTTGATGATCTCGCCCTGCCCGCTGGCGAGGATTGAGGCCAGGACGCCGTCGGGCCTCGCCGCCCGGTAGACGTCTCCGAAGACCGCGACCGGGCGCAGCGGTGCGGCGACGTCGTCGAGGAGCATGACCGCCCCATCGGTCGCCGCAATCAGATGCCGCGCCTCGTCGAGCGTCAGCGCCGTCACCGTGTCGACGTCCAGCGTCGAGGCCACCTTCTCCGAGAAGCTGTAGATGAGATTGACCTCGCGATAGAGGTGCAGGACTTCACTCGCGAGCGTCTTCCGCTCGGCCTCCTTCGCCGCCAGGTGACCGAGCAGCGCGGCCACGGCCGGCGCCAGGTCGCCGCCGCGCACCCATCCCAGAGGCTCGCCGTCGAGCGTCACGGCGGCGCGGGGGCCGCCGTTTCGTTCGCCGAGCAGCAGCTCGCCGTCGGCGTCCTCGACGGCGAGGCNNGATCGAAGGGCTTCGTCATGTAGAGGTCGGCGCCGACCTCGAGCCCCTTCTGCTTGTCGAACTCCTGTCCCTTCGCCGTCAACAGCACGATGTACACGTCTTTGAGACCGAGCGTCTTCTTGACGCGGCTGCACACGTCGAAGCCGCTCAGCCTGGGCATCATCACGTCCAGGAACATGAGCTGGGGCGCGGCCGCCTGGACGGCCTCCATCGCCTCCTCNNGTCCTCCAGCTCCTCGAGCGTTTGCTGAATCAGCAGCCTCAGATGCGCTTCGTCGTCCACGATCAGGATCCTTGGGGGCACGGAACACTCCTTCGCCGCACGCGCGACGCCACAGCCGCGCGGACTACTGATACACGAGGAACAGCACGTTCTCGAGACCCTTCTCGAACCGTAACGCCTGGATGAGTTCCTGTTTCTCCGAGAGCGCGGCGTTGAGCAGGACGATGTCCGGCCGGGTCGCCAGGGCCTTGGCGACCAGCTGCGTGCCGTCGGAATCGGTCACGCTGTAGCCGCGGGCCTGCAGAACATCGGAGAGCATCTTCACGGCCGACGCGTCCTCGTCCACGACGAGCACGTGCTTGGTCGATCGTCCCTGCTCGAGCAGCGCGCCGACCTCCTTGAACAGCGCCGTGGTGTCGATGGGCTTGGTGAAGTAGCGGTCGACGCCAAGGCGGAACCCGCGCGTCCGGTCCTCGACGATCGACAGGATGATGATCGGGATGTCCATCGTCTCCGGATCGTTCTTGAGCATCGCCGCGACGTCGAATCCGCTGAGCTCGGGCATCATCACGTCGAGGATGANNCGCTCGCGCCGGACCTCCGCGATCGCCTCGCGGCCGTTGGTCGCGACCCGCAGGCGATAGCCCGCCTCGGTGAACTCCTGCTCGAGCAACTCCCGGATGTTCGGGTCGTCGTCCACCGCGAGCACGTTCGGCCGGGATCCGGCAGTGCGCGGCGTCGCCGCCTCGGCGTGCTCGCGGAGCTGGCGGACCAGGACCTCGAGCGTGACGGGACTCTTGTCCGCCGCCGGTTGAGGCCGCGCGGGCAGCAGGAACGAGAACGTGCTGCCCTTGCCAGGCTCGCTTTCCACCCAGATGCGTCCGCCGTGGTGCTCGACGATCTCGCGGCAGATTGGCAAACCGAGCCCCGTGCCCTTCGGCTTGTCAGTGAGGGTGTCGCCCACCTGCTTGAACTTCTCGAAGACCTTCGGCTGGTCCGCTGGCGAGATTCCGTACCCGGTATCGACGACACTGACGACGATTCCGTCCTCCTGCAGACGGGCGCGGCAGGTCACCGACCCGGTCGTGGTGAACTTCACGGCGTTCGAGATCAGGTTGATGACGACCTGCAGCAGCCGGTCGGCGTCGCCGACGACGGTGGGCAGGCCGGGGGCGACGTCCTTGAGGAGCGGGAGCCCCTTGTGTTCGAAGAGTGACGAGGTGCCGGCGGTGGCGCGGTCGATGATGTCGGCGACCGCCACCTCGTCCATGTGCCATTCGAGCTTGCCCGCCTCGATCTTGGCCAGGTCCAGGACGTCGTCGATGAGCTTCGTGAGCCGCTCACCCTCGCTGACGACGACCGTGAGGTTCTCGCTGATCTGCTGGACGGTCTGGTGCAGCCTGGCGTCGTCCTTGGTCAGGAGCGGGAAGATGCGATCCTCGAGCCGCTTCCTGATGATCTTCGCGAAACCGAGGACCGAGGTGAGCGGCGTGCGAAGCTCGTGGCTGACCGTCGAGAGGAACGCGCTCTTGGCGGCGTCGGCTTCCTCGGCGGCGGCGCGCGCCAGCCGGGCGTCCTCGAAGAGCCGCGCGTTGTGGATCGCCACGCCGACGCTCGCGGCGATCGTGGTGAGCAGCCGCAGGTCGGTCTCGGTGAAGCGTCCCTCCTCCTCGGTGCTCTGCACGCTGAGCACGCCGATCACGCGGCCGCCGACGGGAATCGGCACGCCGACGTACGACTTGGCCGCGAGGCCCGATCGCTTGATGTTCAGTTTCGCGGCCCGCGAGTCGAGGTCGTCGTTGATGAGCAGCGGCTCGCCCGTCTGGATGACCCGCGAGGTCATGCCGACGCCGAGCGGACGCGATGGGAACTCGTCCCCGTACCCGTACGGGAAGTGGATCGTGCGCGTGGCCTCGTCGTAGAGGGCGAGGTAGGCGATCTGGGCGCCGAAGATCTGCCGCACCTGCTCGCCAACGAGCGGGATCAGGCTGGCGAGCTCCAGCTCCGAGGCGATGGCGCGGCTGATGGTGTCGATCGTGACGAGCTCGGCGGCGCGCTGGCGGATCTCGCGCTCCTGCTCGTTCAGCTGACGGTACGCGTTGGCGTTGTCGAGCGCGATGCTCGTGTAGGCCGCCAGGTTCTGAAGCAGGTTCAGGTGGTACCCGGTGTAGGCGTTCTTCCGGAAGCTCTGGACCGTGATCACGCCCAGCACCCGGCCCTGCCCGACGAGCGGCAGATAGATGAGCGACTCCGGGGCCTGTGACATCGACCCGTCCTCGAGCGGGCGCCGGTGGTCGTCGTAGCGCGCCAGGTACCGCGAGTACTCCGCGGCCACGTCATTGATGAACACGGGCTTGCGGTTCTCGATGCACCACACCGGGAACTGGTTCTTGTCGGCCATGTCCCGGGTGTAGGGCGCGTAGCGCTTCCCGCTCTCGACCGCCAGGCGGTAGTCGATCTGCTGCTTCTCGGCGTCGTAGAGACCCACGCCGAACACGGTGGCGTCGGCCAGCTGGTTCACGCGCTCGTAGAGCCGGAGGATGATCGTGTCGAAATCGAGAGAGGCGGTGATCTCCTTGCCGATCTCGCTCAGCAGCTCGACGTTCTGGGTGCGCTCTCCCTCGGCACGCGCCAGCGCCTCGGCCGCATCGGCGCGCAGCTGGGCCTCACGGAGACGAGCGCGCTCTCGCTCCTGCCGGAGCAGGCGCTGCCGCTGCAAGCGATCCACGCCGACCACGATGGCGCCGAGCAGGAGGAGATAGAGCCCGTAAGCCGCCCAGGTGCGGTACCACGGCGGGAGGACGGTGAAGGCGTACACCGCCTCGCGTCCGATGTGGCCGTAGACGTTTCGCGCGCGCGCGTGGAAGCGGTAGTCGCCGGGCGGGAGGTGCGTGTAATCCCGGTTCGTTTCTTTGTCCCAGTCCGACCAGTCCTTGTCGAGGCCTTCGAGACGGTACTGAAACTGGTTGGCCGATTCGTCGTCGAAGCTCGGCGCCGCGAACTCGAAGCGGAGCGCGTTGCGGTCGTACTTGAACGCGGGCGCCGCGCCGGCGGAAGGGGCGGCGGGCGGAACGCTCGTGCCGTTGACGACCACCCGGCGAATGAGCGCGGGGAAGTCGCCCGCGTAGTCCTTGCGCACGCGCGGGTCGTAGCGAACGATCCCGTCGCGGCCGCCGAACCAGGTGACGCCGTCGGCGTCCGCGTAGTTGGCGACGGTCTGGATCCCGGCGAAGCGCAGAAACGGCTGCTTCTCCACCTTGTAGGTCCCGTCGGGTTGGCGCCTCTCGACCGCCCATTCTCGGCCGAAGTTGATCCACACGTCTCCGCGGGCGTCCTCCCACAGGGATACGCCATACCCGGTGGGATCGACGTCCACGACCTTGAAAGTGTTGTCGGGCGTGAACCGGCTCGTGGCCTGGTCGAAGCGAAAGATCGTGTCGGCCGAGCCGAATAGCGGCTTCCCGGCGACCGAGGCGACCGCGATGCCGGTGTCCGGGAGGCCGGAGGCCGCGCCGAAGCGCTCGACCTTGGGATCGAGCGGCAACGCGGCGTCCTCGGCGCCTTCTCCGGGCGGCCAGAACGTGACGCGCAAGACGCCATTGGCCGCCGTCCCAAGCCACAGCCTCCCGTCGGTGTCCTCCTGGATCGTGCGCACCTCGTATCCGATGCCGCCAAGCCTCCCCTCGAAGACCCACTTGCCACGGTCGAGGCGCAGGGAAGCGAGCCCGTCGAACAGGCCGACGAAGACACGGTTGGGATTCTTTCTCGAGCGGTACACGACGGAGGCCGCGAAGGAGCCGGCGACCGATTGGCGGATCATGACCGCCCTGTGGCCCTCGATGCGATACACGCCGTCGCTGGTGGCGGCCAGAAGCTGCGGCGGAGTTCGCCCCGAAGGGTCGTCGACCGACACGAACCACCAGGATTGGTCGTTCGGGCTGATTCCCTCCACGGGAACGAATGCCGGCATGGTGCGGGGCGGGGCGCCCGGCCCGGACGTTGAGCCGGATGAAGCGAGGTAGTACACGCCTTTGGCGGTCGCGACGTAGAGCGTCCCCAGGTGCCGGTAGACGTAAGACACCGAGCCCCTGAGGCCCGACGCGGGATCGAAGACGGAGATCGGCGACGGGGTTTCGATCCTGGCGATGCCGTCGTCGAGCTCCAGCCACAGGGCGCCCTGCCGGTCTGACGCCACGTAATAGGCCTGTTGCGGGAGGCCCATCGATGCGTCGAAGATCTGCTGCAGGCGCCCCTGTCGATCGAGAATCGCCACGCCGCCGCCGCCGCTCGCCAGGGCGATCGTCCCGTCGGGCAGCTCGGTTCCGCGATACAGTTCGTTCGCGCGGAGCCAGGCGTCGATCTCCGTCGGGAAGCGAGTGACCGACTGGCCATCGGCGAGGAACAAGCCGTCGGCATCCGTGCCGACGAGGATCTTGCCGCCCGCGTACGGCAGGATGACGGGGCGGACCTCGCCCGCGAATTGCCTGCCGCCCGGGACCTCCTGCAGGGAATCGCCCGCCATCTTCATCAGCCCGGTCTCGGGCT
Organism: Acidobacteriota bacterium; assembly: GCA_003157675.1. Taxonomy (GTDB): domain Bacteria; phylum Acidobacteriota; class Vicinamibacteria; order Vicinamibacterales; family Fen-181; genus FEN-299. Next base: position 13,195 of record PMKG01000370.1, on the reverse strand, counting down.
GGCCGATGTAAAGCACGCCGTGCGCGACGCCCGCCCGGTGGAAACGGCTCAGCGGCTTCCAGACGCGGATCTCACCGTTCGACCAGCGGAAGAGATACTGCTGCGACTGGAAGTAGACACCCTCGGGCGTGAGGAGCGTGCGCCATACGTCACCGAACGCGCGGTCCTCCGACGGCACGTACGAGAGCAGCGACACGAACTTCGTTCGCCCCTCGCCGTCCGGCTCGAGATATCCGAATTCACCCACCGCGCCGGCATAGATGCGGCCGTCGTCGTCTTTCATCAGCGAACGCACCACCGACTGATTGGGCACCCGGATGAGCCGCCACGCCGCGCCGTCGTACTCCAGCACACCGAGGTTGTTGCCAACGTAAATGACCCCGCGGTCGTCCTGCGCGAAGGCCCAGTTCTGTTCGCCCGCGCCGTATTCCCTGGGAGTGTACCGGCGAATGAAGGGGCGCCCAGCTTCGGCGCCGCGCGCGGGCGAGGCGAGCGCGGTCACCGGCGCGGGAGCCGCCGATGAGTTGGACGGTTTCTGCGGTTGGGCTGAGAGGACTGCCGCTGAAAGCACTACGGCGAGCGGGACGGAGAATCGTGTCTTCACGTGGCTCAGCCTGTCGGTCAAAGGCCAGCGGTACACGAACCCGCACCGCGGTTGATTAGCCGGCGCGCCCTTGACCGACTCGGGGGCGCGCGCGATCAACCTGCTCGTGCCTGAGTCGGTACTCGGGTCGCGAGTGGGGGCTCGCACTGTCGAGACAAGATCCATTGTACGGCTACAACGGACTCCGACAGTCCAGAATTAATGCCTCGCGTCCGTCTCGCTGGCCCGGACGATGAAGCGATCGGGCGCCGAGCCGATGTAGGCGAACGGGAAGCAGGTAATCAGTGTCAGGGTGCGCCGGCCGGTCGGTCGGAGCACCTGCAGATCGGTGGGGGGCACGACGGAGGTCGACTCGACCAGGTAGGTGAACGCGCCGCCGCGCGTATTCAGCGTGATCACGTCGCCAACCTGCACGCGCTTGAGTGGCCTGAAGAACGTGTCGCGGTGGCCCGCCAGCACGACGTTTCCAGAGTCGCCGGGCAGCGCCGTCTCGGCAAGGTGCCCGACCGCAAGGCGGAGGACCTCGTCCGAGTCGCCCTGGAGGACCATCGCCGCAAGGCCGAGCCGCGGAATCCGGATCTCGCCAATCGGACCGCCCTCGACCAGTGGAGGCTCCGCGGCCGCCGTTTGTCTCGCTCGCTCGAACCGGCGCAATTCGATCGTCTGAAACGTCTTCGCCTCCGTGACCACGTACGCGGCGTAGGCGAGCGCGAGGAGGCCGCCCGCCAGGAACACGCCGGAGGCCACGAAGAGGGCGCGGGCAGTACGGCTCATGGCGTCTCCTTGTCGTCGTGCCCGCCTTTGTCCCCGCCGGCGAGGTAGCCCGACCGCGTCCGGACGTGGAGCCGTCCCCGCCCCGGCGCCGTCACCGTGACCCGGATCGTTCGGAACGCGCGCCCGCCAGTCCGTTCGCTGGGCGTGAAGCCGAGCATGTACTGTTCACGGATGTCGCGGGCGACTTCGGTCGACAGCGCGACGATCTCGCTGGCCGTCTCCCCCTGCGGAAAGTGCGCGACGCCCCCGGTGTCCCCGCAAAGCCGTTTGAGAAGCCCGGCGTCTTCCTCCTCCTGGTCCGGAGACGTGCCCAAGAGGCCGATGGCGTAGATGACCACGTCCGACTGGCGCGCGAGCGCCAGGACCCGGTCGTAGGTCTCGCGACTGGCGTTGTCGCCGCCGTCGCTCACGATGACCAGGGCGTGCTTGCCGGGCTGACCGAGCCGCAGGTGCTGCAGGCCTTCGACGACGCCGTCGTAGAGCGCCGTTTCGCCCTCCGCGCGGACCGCGGCCAGCGAGGCCTCGAGCTGTTTCGCGTCGTTCGTGAACGGCTGGCCGGCGGGGAGCGCGAGTTCCACGTGATCGTTGAACGTCACCGCGAACATCTGGTCACCGGGACGATTCGATCGCGCGAGTACGCCCACCACCGCGAGGAGGGCGGAGGTCTTCGTGCGCATGCTCTGGCTGCGGTCGACGACCAGGGCCAGCGTGAGCGGCGTGTCTCCGCGGCTGAAAAGCGTGATGGGCTGCGGCCGGTCGTCTTCGAACACGCGGAAGTCTTCCTGGCTGAGCCCGCTCACATGACGGTCGCGGGAATCGGTCACCGTGACGGGGACGGCGACCACTTCGGTGCGCGCGGTGAAGAGGGACTGGAACAGCAGCAGGGCGACCGAGAGCCGGAGGAACACGGGATCCCTTCCCGCGCCGCGGGACACAGGGTCCCGCGGCGCAAAGCCGGGTTTACACTGCGGAGTTTCTGGCGCGCCTGGCCACGACGATCAAGCCCAGGGCGACGCCGATCGATCCCAGGCCGAGAAGCGCGATGAGCGGCACGCTACTGGCCGTTTTCGGTAGTTCCTGCCGCGCCAGCGGCTCCACCTGGGTGGTCGCTTCCGGAGGAGTCGTCTCGATAACCGGGGCCACGGGGACCTCCTTCCTCCTTCTCGACGTGACTCGAAGAAGTTCCCTTACCCCATGGTCACCCAGGGTTCGGGCATATTCAAGAGTGAATCGACCCGCTTTACTGTCGCCGCGGTTCAAACGGGTGGACCGGCGCCACGGCCGAGCCGATCCCTCACCTCTCAGCTCCCGTGCGCGGGGCTCCAGGCGTCTTGAAGGGCACGAGTGACCTCGACGGCACCTGGCTCATTCGCAACGACTTTGGCCCTCGAGAGGTCTAGACCGCGGTCCTGGCAGAGCGCCGGGCCACGGTCATCAAGCCGAACGCGACGCCGAGCGACCCCAGGCCCAGCAATACGATGAGCGGCAACGAACTGGCCGTCTTCGGCAGTTCCTGTCGGGTCTCGAGCTCCATCGGGGTCGTCGCGGCCGGCGGGGTTGTCGCGGCCGGCGGGGTCGTCTGGATGGCCTCGACCACGGGGACTTCCTTCTCATCGGGCGTGACGGCGACGATCGGCACGGTCTTGAGCTCCTCTGGCGTGGCGACTTCGACAGCGACCGCCGGGACGGGCTCGTGCGTCACCTTCGCCAGCACCACCGCCCGGTGTTTTGGCTGCACGAATTCCTGCCCGAACGTGTCGCCGGGATAGAACCACGCCCGGATCACTTCCGGGGACCCAACCGGGACTTCGCGGAAGCTGATAACCGTCTTGCCGGTCGGCTTCAGCCGGTAATTGGGGATCGCCGCCGCGAACGCGATGAGCTTCGTCCCGTCCGCGCTGCGGATCTCGACGATGTGACGGTCGCCGATCGGAGTCGCCAGCAGGAACGTGTAGGTGCCTGCGGGCAGCACGTGTCCGGCGACCTCAAATGGCTCGCCAAAGGTGAGCAGCGACCTCTTGTCGAGGGGCCGCTGGCCGGCGGCCACCGAAGCGAACCCGAGCACCAACATGGCCAATCCGATCCAGCGTGCGTTTCTGAGCATGACATCCCCTATCTAAAGGCAGTTTGCGCGAGTTGCCCAACCATTACGCTACGCGCATGCGCCTGGCCGCGTCTGTCCCCAAGTGAACAACCCCAGCCGATCTGCGGCATACTAAGGGCGCTTGGACCTCCTGACACTGTCGGCCGCGCTTCTCCTGCTCCTGGCGTTGAACGCGTTCTTCGTGTGGGCCGAGTTCGCCATCGTCAGGGTGCGGCCCTCGCGCGTCCTGCAGTTGACGTCCGCGGGCGACGCGCGCGCGGTCCTGCTCACGAACATCCAGGCGCACCTCGTCGAGTACCTCAGCGTCTGCCAGGTCGGGGTCACGCTCGCCAGCGTGGCGCTGGGCATGATCGGCGAGAAGACCGCCAACGTGATCGGCGGGGGACCGGGCGGCCGCGCCTGGCGCTACATCGTCGCCAGCGGCGTCTCCTACCTGGTGGTCTCGGGCTCGCACATCCTGCTCGGCGNNCTCGTTTCCTTTCTGCATATTGTGCTCGGCGAGCTGGTCCCGAAGTCGATCGCCATTCGCATCGCCGACCGTTCCGCGATCTGGAGCGCCCGGCCGCTCCGGTTCTTCCATCGACTCTTCTTCCCCGCGCTCTGGCTGCTCACGCGCCTGTCGACGGTCATCCTTCGCCTCCTCGGTTTCGGCGCCCCGACGAGCGAGGAGCACCACAGCGAGGAGGAACTGCGCATCCTCCTCGACCAGTCGCAGGAGCGCGGGTTGATGTCGTTTCGCCGCCTGCTCTTCATGGAGAACGTGTTCGACCTGGGCGACCTCACCGTGCGGGACGCCATGAGGCAGCGGGCCCAGGTCCGCACGCTGGACGCGCGCCGGCCGTGGGCCGAGAACCTGCACACCATCCAGACCGCGCACTTCACGCGGTATCCGCTGATCACGACCGATCCGAACAGGCCCTCGGGATTCGTGCACGTCAAGGACATCGTCATCCGCGGCGACCGCACGGCGCCGGACCTCAAGGCGCTCGCGCGCCCCCTGCTCGCCACCACCGAGACGACGCCGCTCGAGACGCTGTTCGCCGAGATGCAGCGCCGGCGCATCCACGTGGCGCTCGCGACCGACAGCCACGGGAGGTGGACCGGGCTCGTGACGCTCGAGGACGTGATGGAGGAACTGGTCGGCACGATCCGGGACGAGTTCGAGGACGAAGAGCCGGTGCACCTCGCCGATGCCCTGACCGCCGACCGCGTGCACTTCGACGTCCAGGCAGACTCGCCGATCGGGGCGATCCGCGTGGCGCTCGCCCGGATGAGGCCCGAGGCCCTTCCGCTTCCGGCCGATCAGATCCTCCAGGCCATCGAGCACCGCGAGCGCCTGGTGGGGACCTACCTCGGGGAGGGGATCGGGATGTCCCACGCGCGCATCGCCGGCCTGGGCAAGCCGTTCCTGATGGTCCTGCGCACCCCCGACAGCGTGACCGACGACGGGACGCCGGAGCGGGGGCGCCTCCTCTTCGTTCTGCTCACCCCCGCCGGCCAGCCGCGCGTCCACCAGCGGCTGCAGTCGATCCTCGCCACGCTCCTGCACGAGAGCGACTACGTGAAGGAACGCCTGATGACGGCGATCTCGGCCGAGGAGGTCGTGGAGGTGATCAGGACGGGAGAGCAGGCCGCGCTCGACTGAGCAAGGCCGGCGAGCGCGGGGCGCCACGCAGGACCAACCGCCCGGAAGATAGACAATCTCCTCGTTGGTCGCGGCACACTCCAACATGTGGGAACTTTTGTTCGCAATACATCGTAGGTGTTTCAATAGATAATCTACTGGAGTATCGTATCCCCATGCCGAAACGAGGAAGCGCCGCGCTCGAAGGTGAGTTGCTGCAGGGCACCTTGGACCTGCTCGTGCTGAAGACGCTCGTGCTCGGGCCCGCCCACGGCCACACCATCGCCCACGCCATCGAACAGCGGTCCGACGACGTGCTGCAGGTCGAGTACGGGTCGCTCTACCCGGCGCTGCACCGCCTCGAGGACCGCCGGTGGATCGTGTCGTTCTGGGGCACCTCCGAGAACAACCGTCGCGCGCGCTACTACCGCCTCACGCCGCTCGGGCGCCGGCAGCTCGTGCAGCAGGAGAGCCGCTGGGACGCGCTCGTGCAGGCCGTTAACCGGATCATCAAGCCGGCCACCGGGTGATCCCATGGGATGGATACGCTTCCTCCGGCGCGGCCGGTGGGACGCCGAACGGGCGCAGGAGATCGAGGCGCACCTGCAGATCGAGACCGACGAGAACATCGCCCGCGGCATGCCGCCCGGCGAGGCCCGGCGGGCCGCCGAGCGGAAGCTGGGCAACGTGCTCCGAATCCGCGAGGACATCTACGAGATGAATACCATCGGCCTCCTCGACACCCTCTGGCAGGACCTGCGCTTCGGCCTCCGGCTCCTTCGGCGCACGCCCGGCTTCACGGTCGTGGCCGTGCTCTCGCTGACGCTCGGGATCGGCGCCAACACGGCGATCTTCCAGGTCATCGACGCCGTACGCCTGCGCGTGCTGCCGGTAAGCCATCCCGAACAGCTCGTCGAAGTGCGCATCGCGAAGCCGCGTAGCCGGGCCGGCAACTTTTTCAGCCGCTACGCCGAGCTGACCAACCCGCAGTGGGAACAGATCCGCGCGCGGCAGGAGGCGTTCTCGGGCGTGCTGGCGTGGAGCCCGACCCGCTTCGACCTGACCGGTGGCGGCGAGGTCCGGCGGGCCCAGGGCATGTACGTCAGCGGCAGCTTCTTCGAGGTGCTGGGTGTTCCGGCGGCGCGCGGGCGGGTCTTCACGGCTGTGGATGACCGCCCAGGGTGCGCGGGCTCCGGCGCCGTGATCAGCCACGCGTTCTGGCAGCGGGAGTACGGCGGAGACGGCAACGTGGTTGGCCGAAGCGTGCGGCTCGACGGCCACGCGTTCGACATCATCGGCGTCACGCCGCCCACCTTCTTTGGCGTCGAGGTCGGCCGATCCTACGACGTGGCCATCCCGATCTGCGCGGCCGGGCTCCTGCAGCCCGACGCCGGTCTCATCGAGCAGGCTCACGTGTGGTGGTTGTCGGTCATGGGACGGCTGCGCCCCGGCTGGACGGCCGAGCGTGCCACGGCCCGCCTCCGGGCCATCTCTCCGAGCCTGTTCCAGCAGACGATTTCATCCTGGTTCGATCCCGGGCCGGCGAAGGACTATCTGGCGTTCAAGCTCGAGGCGGTGCCGAGTGCCGGCGGCTCCTCCTCCCTCCGGGCGGAGTACGGCGCGCCACTCTGGTTCCTCTTCGGACTGTCGGGTGTCGTCCTGCTCGCGTCGTGCGTCAACCTCGCGAACCTGATGCTGGCCCGAGCCGGCGCACGCGAGCGGGAACTCGGCGTGCGCCTGGCGACAGGCGCGTCGCGCTGGCGGGTGGTGCGTCAGTTGCTGACCGAGAGCGTCCTCCTCTCGGCGATGGGCGCGGTGGCGGGCGGAATCCTCGCGCAGGCGCTCGGCAGCCTCCTCGTGACGTCGCTGGGCACCGCACAGGCTCCCCTGTTCGTCGACCTTCCCACCGACTGGCGGATGCTCGGGTTCGCCGCCGCAATGGTTGGCGTCACCGCGCTGGCGTTCGGCCTGATCCCGGCGCTTCGAGCGACGTCGATGCCGGTCCAACGGATGATGACGGGGGGCGGCCGGGGCGCCGCGATGGACCGTCGGCGCCACGGCCTCCAGGGAGCGCTGGTGGTCGTGCAGGTGGCCTTGTCGATGGCGATGGTGGGCAGCGCGGTGCTCTTCGCCCTCAGCCTGCGCAATCTGGCCACCTTCGATACGGGTCACCGCGTGGACGGCGTGCTCGCGGCCGACCTCTCGATCGGACGCCAGGACGTACCCAACGCCCGACTGCCCGCTCTCCACAGAGCGCTGATCGACCGGCTCCGTGCGACGCCCGGCGTCGACGCCATCGCACGCACCGCCATCATCCCGATGGACGGCATGGCCATGATCGATTCGATTCGCGTCGACCGCGGTGGCGGCGCGACGGCCGAACGCGAGACGAGCTTCCACCACGTGGGCCCCGGTTACTTCCGGACGATGGGCCTGCCGATCATCTCGGGCCGTGATTTCGACGAGCGGGACCATCCCGGCACGAAACTCGTGGCCATCGTCAACCGGACGTTCGCCACGCGATTGCTCTCGACGACCGCGGTCGCGGGGCGGGTGTTCTACATCCAGACCAGTCCGGGCACCTGGGTCCCGTACGAAATCGTGGGCATGGCCGAGGACGCGACCTACCGGGACGTGCGAGAGCCGGTGCCGCCGGTGGCCTACCTCGCCATCGAGCAGGAGACCGATCCCGATCGCGAACCGGTGCTGCTGATTCACTCGCGTCTTCCGCCGGCCGTGCTCAAGTCGTCGGTGGCCCGGGCGATTGGGGAAGTCGGGCCAGGGATCAGCATCGAGTTCTCGACGCTCTCGGAGATCGTCCGCGACGCCACGCAGCGCGACCGCCTGTTGGCCGCCCTGTCGGCGGGCTTCGGCGTGCTGGCGCTGGCGCTGTCGGCGATCGGCATCTACGGCGTGTTGTCGTACCTCGTGGTCCGGCGCCGGCAGGAGATCGGCGTGAGGCTGGCCCTCGGGGCGACTCGATCGGACATCGTCCGGATGGTGGCGACCCAGTCGCTTGGCTGGGTCGGGGCCGGGCTCGGGGCCGGCACCCTGCTGGCCGTCCTCACGGCGACCTCCGCGCGTTCGATGCTGTTCGGCCTCACGCCCACCAATCCCCTGGCGCTCGTTGCGGCAGCCGTCACGCTGGCGGCGACGGCTGCCGTCGCGACCGTCATCCCGGCGCTCCGTGCCGGGCGTCTGCATCCGACGTCCGCGCTTCGCGAGGACTGACGGCGCGCCCGCGGCGCCGTCGTTCCGACCGCACGGTCCCTCCGCCGGGCTGCGACATTTCGAAACCCGCAGGGAGCGGGTTCGTCCCCCCTACTCCCGCTTCGGTCACATTTCCGCTGCGTGCGGGTCACGGCCGCCGAACAATGCCATCACGGGCAGACGGCCGTGCGAGCCACGGCATGGCCCGGCAGGAGGGCACATGGATCGAAAAGAGTTCCTGAAGAGCGCGTGTGGGCTCGGTGCGTGCGGATGCGCGCTCCACTTCCTCGGCGTGTCCGAGCCGGTGCATGCGGCGGCCAGGGCTGCGGAGGTCCCGGATCAGCGGCTCGCCTTCGCGCGATATCAAATCGCGAAAATGGCCGGCTTCATGGCCGCCGGAACGGCGGCGCCAGCCTGCGCGGAGGTCCTCCAGCAGACCGGCCGGGAGTGCGCCAGGCTGGGTCAGATCGACGTCAAGTTCAAGGGGGACCCCGACGGGTACTTCGCCGCCGCGCGAAAGGCGTGGGGTACGGACTTCTCGTGGAACAAGGAGAAGGGGATCGTCACCGTCACGGTGGCCGAAGGCGAGTGCAGTTGCCCGATGGTCGACAGCCGCCGAACGCCGGCCTTCTTCTGCAACTGCTCCGTTGGGTACCAGAAGGAAGCCTTCGAGACGATCTTCGGGAGGCCGGTCCAGGTGTCCCTCAAGGCATCGAAGCTCGGAGGCAGCAAGGTGTGCGTGTTTCAGGTTACGCTGTCGCAGGCGTCGGCGTGAACCACGGGCCCCCGAAAGGCACAGCGATGGGTGCTTCGACGAAGACACCGGGCGTGGCCGACTTCCTCCTCTCCTGGGATCGCCTGGGATTCCGCCTCCTGGTCTTCGGGAGCCTGGCTCTCGCCTGGATCCTCCAGGGCATGCTCGCGGGCCAGCCCTGGCGGGAGCTCGTCCTGATGGAGCTGGGCGGCCTGCTGCCCTGGGCCTTCCTTGCGCCGCTGGTTCTGTCGCTGAACAGGCGCATCCAGCGCGCACGGCCGGGCGCGGGGCGCTACCTGGCCGCGCATCTCCTCGGCATGGTCCTGGTCTTCGTGCCCTACTGGTGCATCCTGCGCGGCATCAGCTTCGTGTGGAGATCGAGCCTGTCGGGGTGGCACCCCGCCCAGTTCAGCGCGTTGATGCCGACGACACTGAACCTGCTCGGCGGGTTCCTCAACGTCCCGTTCGTCTACTTTCTGATCGTGCTCGGGGCCGAGGCCATGCAGCACGCGCAGGCCCGGCAGGAGGAGGAGATCCAGGCCGGCCGCCTGGCGCGCCGGCTCTCCGACGCCCGCGTTGCGCTGTTGCAGCGCCAGCTCCATCCCCACTTCCTCTTCAACGCGCTCCAGGCGATCTCGACGCTGCTCCATCGCGATCCCGCCACCGCCGATCGGGTCCTCGTCCGCCTGTCCGACCTGCTGCGGGCGATGCTCGATGACGCCTCCAGCCAGACCTTGAGCCTGCGCATGGAGCTGGACCTGACGCGGAAGTACCTGGAGATCGAACAGGTCCGGTTCGAGGACCGACTTCGCGTCGATTGGAGCGTGGACGAGTCGCTGCTCGAGGTCCAGGTGCCGAGCCTGATCGTCCTCCCTCTCGTGGAGAACGCGATCCGACATGGCCTCTCCCCGAAGGTGGGACGAGGACGCTTGACGATCGGGGCCCGAACCGAAGGCTCGTGGCTCTGCCTGACCGTCGAGGACGACGGGCTGGGCGCGACCCTGCCCCTTCGCGGGGGCCTTGGTGTCGGGAACACCAGGGAGCGCCTCGTTGCCCTCTACGGCGAACGGGCCGCGTTGGACGTCGACACGGCTCCGGGCGCCGGCTTCCGCGCGCGAATCCGGCTTCCTCTCGAGGAGGAACGATCATGATCCGGGCGCTGCTCGTCGACGACGAACCGCTGGTGAGAGAGCGGCTGCGCACGCTGCTCTCGGCCTATCAGGACGTCGCGGTTGCGGGCGAAGCGGCGGACGGGCCCTCGGCGCTGGCCGAGTATCGGAAGCTGTCCCCGCAGGTGGTCTTCCTGGACATCCAGATGCCGGGCCTGACCGGGCTGGAAGTGGCGGAAGTCTGGCGCGGGGAAGGGTCCCTGCCGGTCATCGTGTTCGTCACGGCCTTCGACCAGTTCGCCCTGGATGCCTTCCGCCTCCACGCGGTGGACTACCTCACGAAGCCGATCGATCCGGAGCGGTTCTCCGAGTCCATGCACCGGGTGCGGGAGCTCCTGGGCAGGCCGAATCACGACGAGCTCGACCGCCGCATCCGGGCCATGATCGAGATGCACGAGCGCAGGCTGTCCGTGCGGCCCCACATCGTCGTGCGGGACCGCGAACGCTACATCCTCGTGCCCACCACCGAGATCCATAGCCTCGAGGCCACCGGGAACTACGTTCAACTCCACTGCGAGCGCGCGAACCACATCCTGCGCAGCACGCTCGCGGCCGTCGAAGCCAGGCTCGATCCGCAGCGGTTCCTGCGCGTCCACCGCTCCTGGATCGTCAACCTCGAGCAGGTGCGGGAAGCGCAGCCCTGGACGAAGGGCAGCTGGATTCTGCTGACGCGGAGCGGACTGAAGGTCCCCGTGGGCCAGCAGTACCGCGACGTCCTGACGAAGATCCTGAAATAACCAGACGATACGCCCCGCCGGCGCGTGAGAGAGATCGTCACCCGCGGAGCGACGTCTCCCGCGTCTTCCAGTTCCCATCGCGCAGTCGCACCCGGAATGTGACGAACCCGCGCAAATACGGGACGAACAGGACAGCGGTTGGCAGCGCCGTTACGTCTACTCAAGCAGGGGCGGAAGGAACACGGCATCACGCCGCCGCCCGAACAGCCAACCGAGAGTTGGCGGAAAGCCGAGATGACGTATGAGAAAGCCCGTGGTGGTGTTCGCGCTCGTCGTCGCAGTCCTCCTTCTCCCAGGCGTTCGGAAGCTCTCGGCCCAGCCAGTTACCGTCGTCAGGATCACCTTTCCCTTCATCGTCGGGGGCGCGGTGATGCCGGCTGGTGAGTATCGCCTCGCCATGCGGCAGGGCGACCAGACCATGATGCACATCGCGAGCACGTGCGGCCGATTCGCGGCGTTCGTGGGCGTGTCTCCAGCCGGCGCCGTCACGGACACCGGCGAGCCCATGCTGGTCTTCCGCCTGATCGGCAACGGCTACTTCCTGTCGAAAGTCAACATCCCCGGCGAGCAGGGGCGCGAGATCGCGGCACCGACCGGCGCTGCTGCGGCCAGGCTGACCATGCTCATCACTGGCAGGCCGGCCATTCAGGGCTGAGCGTGGCCCGGCCGGAACAGACGCCGAGGCAGGGTGCGCGCCCCTGCCGGGGCGCTGATCGCACGAAAGGGATCACACCGATGCCTAGTCGAACCGCATTCCTCCTCGTCGCCGCTCTGGTGCTCGGTCCGGCTTCGGCCGACGCGCAGAGTCCGGCTCTGCCCATTCCCGTTCGCGTCGAGACGCTCGCGTCGGCGAGACTCGGCGAACCGCGCGAGTTCTGGGTCTCTCTGCCAGATCGGTACAACGATTCCGCAGAGATGTACCCCGCGCTCTACATGATGGACGGGGACTTCAACTTCAACTCCGGCGTCATCCGTGGCGTTCGGCAGGCGGCCTCGCTCGGCGAGATCCCCGAGTTCATCATCGTCGGGATCAAGAACACCGATCGATCGAAGGACATCTTCCCGGAGGAGGTCACCTATGCGGACGGCAGCAAGGATGGGGGACGCGCCAATCAGTACCTGGATTTCGTCCGAGACGAACTGATTCCACGTGTGGCGAAGACCTACCGCACCACGAACTATCGGATCCTCTATGGGACGTCGAACACCGGGTTCACCGCCGTGCATGCCCTCTTTCGAACTCCGGATCTCGCGAACGCGTATATCGCGGCGAGCGCGACGCTCGGGGTGCCGTCGTTCCGGTCAGCGCGGGACGAATTGGTCGGCAGCTTCAAGGGTGTCAGGCGCGAGTTGGTCCTCGTGATGGGGGAGCACGACTACCCGACGGTGGTGAGCCTGAACGGCGCGCTCAAGGAGACGATCGGCACCAGGGCGCCTGCGGGGCTCACCTGCCGACTCCGCGTCATCGAGAACGGCGAACACGTCCCGCCTGACTCGCTGGTCGAAGGGCTGCGCGTGTTGTTCCAGGGTTGGAAGATCACCCGTCCGCTCAACGAGCGCAGCTTCGCCGAGATCCGGGCCCAGGTGGACGGCCGTCTCGAGAAGTTCGGCGTGCCGGGTAGGAATCGACGAAGATGCGCTCAAAGGCCTGGGCGACCGCCTGCTCGGCGAGAAGAAGTTCGCCAGAGCGCTCGAGGTCCTCGAGTATCGGGCGACCAGCTATCCGCAGTCTGCCGACGCCCAGGTCGGTCTTGGCGACGCCTATCGGCAGAGCGGCAACCTGGACAAGGCGAGGGAGTGCTACAAGCGCGCGCTTGCGATCGCCCCCGGCCATGCGGCGGCGACAGCGAAGCTGAAGGAAGCGGAGCGTCTGGAGACGGTTCCTCCGCGTGTGGGGGGCGCCGAATCGGCCGTCGAGAAACCCGGGCGTTCCCAAGGGACGTCCGCGGGGTACATCGATCAAGCCCCTCCCGAACAGACGCCGCGGGTGTTCAGGCTTCAGACGCACGAAGGCTATTTTTCCGCTGACCGAATCGCTATATCAGCAGACGGCAAGGAACTCTACTACACCGAAGTCACGAGCACCTGGAGCAACTACAACATCAGGTACTACAAGTACGCTGATGAGAAATGGAATGGGCCCTTCGATCTATTCCAAGGCTTCCTGGGGCCGGCGCTGTCCGCTGACAACAAGACGATGTTCTTCGAGAAGTACAACG
>PMKG01000461.1 GCA_003157675.1 Acidobacteriota bacterium | reverse complement strand
CCACCCCGGAGTTCGGGTCATCACGCTGTGGAACGCCTGCTCGCCATCACCTTCAGGTGGGTGATGAGGCAGCCGGCGGGGGCGTTGAAGACGACGACACAAATGTCATCTGTTTGGGCGAAAAGGTCATTGGGGGCGCGTTCGATGTGGCCGGCGAAACGATCGAGACGGTCCTCACACACCTGCCGGCCAACGGCGCGCCCCTCGGCGGGATGAAGGTCATCGCCGGGAGCGGATGGTTTGCGGCGCGTCCNNCATCCTGGAGGAAGCCCAGACGATCGTCACCACGGCGCTGGCGGCGTTGTCCGGGAAGAATGGAGACGTCACATCATGACTACACACACCCGTGTCGGCCGCCCGAGCCAATCCATATGACCGAGCACGATCACCAGCACGACGGAGGCCAGGGTCACGAGACGCCGCACCGTCGCGGCCCCGATTGGAGACGCGTGCATCACCACCGGTATTTCTGGGTCGGCGTGTGTTTGATGTTGGTGGCCATGGGCATCTACGTCATGACCGAGGACCTGTCCTGGCGGCCGCACAGCCACCAGCAGCAGAGGCCCTCGAACGCCGCCGTGCGCTGATGATCGGGAAGAACCGGGAGCACTGTGCGCCATTGGACAGTCCTGCGATCGCATGTGGATCGATGATGGCGTCATGAACAGGAACACCAACGCCACCATGCTCACCATCGGGGTAGTCGGCGCGGTGCTCCTGGCCTTTCTGATCTTTGGCGGCAACCGGATGCTGACAGGCGGAATGATGAGCTGGTGGAGGTAACGAGATGCAGAAGGATCCAGTGTGCGGCATGCAGGTGGACCCGGCGAAGAGCGTCGGATCGAGCGAGTACAACGGCAAGACCTATTACTTCTGCTCGGCGTCCTGCAAGCAGAAGTTCGACCGTGACCCGAAGCAGTACGCGAAGTGAGTGAGAAGGGAACGTCTCGTGAAGAATAACAACACGGTTCTGGTCGTCATCGGAACGGTGATCATCGTGCTCCTGGTCTTCCTGGTCTTCGGCGGCGGCAGGATGATGGGATTCGGAGTATCGGCCGGACACGGTGGCATGATGAGCTGGTGGAGATAGCAGGTGGTGGCGCGGAACCAACCCGAGTACACCTGTCCGATGCATCCCGAAATCGTGCGGGATGCGCCCGGCACCTGCCCCATCTGCGGGATGGCGCTCGAGTCCCGCACGATCGCGGCGCCCGACCAGGGGGAGAAGAATCCCGAACTGGCGAACATGACCAGGCGCTTCTGGGTCAGCGCCGTGCTCACGGCCCCGTTGATCCTGATGGCCATGGCCCACGATCTCCCGGGGCACGTTCTTGACGATGTCGCCACCCCGACGACGCTCCGCTGGGTCGAACTGGCCCTGGCCACGCCGGTCGTGCTCTGGGGCGGCTGGCCCTTCTTCGTGCGCGCGTGGCAGTCGCTCGTCCATCGCAGCCCGAACATGTTCACGCTCATCGGCCTCGGGGTATCCGTGGCGTTTCTCGACAGCCTCGTCGCCACCCTGTTCCCGGGCCTGTTTCCCGCCTCCTTCCGTGACGCTCAAGGACTGGTGGCGGTCTACTTCGAGGCCGCGGCCGCGATTGTCACGCTGGTTCTTCTCGGACAGGTCCTGGAGCTGCGCGCTCGCAGCCGGACCGGTTCGGCGATTCGCGCGCTGCTCGGCCTCGCGCCGAAGCAGGCGCGCCGGGTGACGGCGGACGGGCGCGAAGAGGACGTGCCGCTCGACCAGGTCAAGGTCGGCGACCTGCTGCGTGTCCGGCCGGGCGAGAAGGTGCCGGTCGACGGCGTCGTCACCGAGGGCACGAGCGCGGTGGACGAGTCGATGGTCACCGGCGAGTCGATGCCGGTCGAGAAGCACCCGGGCGAGCGCGTCATCGGGGCCACGATGAACACGGCCGGCAGCGTCGTTATGCGCGCCGATCGGGTGGGCGCCGAGACGCTCCTCTCGCAGATCGTGCACATGGTCGGAGAAGCGCAACGCAGTCGCGCGCCCGTCCAGCGCCTGGCCGACACCGTGTCCGCCTACTTCGTGCCCGCCGTGATCGCGGCCGCCGTCATCGCGTTCGTCGTCTGGGCGCTGGTCGGCCCCGAGCCGCGAATGGCGTACGCCCTCGTCGCGGCGGTCTCCGTCCTGATCATCGCGTGCCCATGCGCGCTCGGCCTCGCGACACCCATGTCGATCATGGTCGCGACAGGAAAAGGGGCGACTGTCGGGGTGCTGTTCCGAAACGCGGAAGCGATCGAAGTGCTCCGTCAAGTCAACACCCTGGTCGTGGACAAGACGGGCACGCTGACGGAGGGCAAGCCGAAGCTGGTGGCGGTCGTCCCCCAGGCGGGCCAGGACGAAGCGGTCGTGCTGCGGCTGGCCGCCAGCCTGGAGCAGGGCAGCGAACACCCGCTGGCGAGCGCGATCGTGGCGGGGGCCGCGGCGCGAGGCGTGGACCTCCTGAAGCCGGTCGACTTCCAGGCGGTCGGCGGCAAGGGCGTGACGGGCACCGTGGACGGCCACGCCGTGGCGCTTGGCAATCTGGCCTTGCTGCAGCAACTTCACGTGGATCCCGGCCCACTGGCAGCGCGGGCCGAGGAACTGCGGGCCGACGGGCAGACCGTGATGTTCGTGGCGGTGGACGCGCAGCCGGCGGGCCTGCTGGCCGTTGCCGATCCGATCAAGCCCACGACGGTCGAGGCGATCCGGCAACTGCACGACGAGGGTCTGAAGATCGTCATGCTCACGGGCGACAACCGCACGACCGCGCAGGCGGTAGCGCGCCGGCTCGGCATCGACGATGTCGTGGCGGACGTCCTGCCCGACCAGAAGGTGGACGCAGTCAAGCGGCTGCAGGCCGAGGGGCGATTCGTCGCCATGGCGGGCGATGGCATCAACGACGCGCCGGCCCT
>PMKG01000250.1 GCA_003157675.1 Acidobacteriota bacterium | reverse complement strand
CCCTTAAAAACCGCTCCGACCCCTGAGCTGAGTCGGGTTGACAGTGCCGGAGCGCTTTGACACAGTTACTTAACCCGTGCAGCCCGATTCCTCCACCTCCGCCTCGTCAGATCTGAGACTGGCCGTCGACGTCCGACGCTTTCCCTGGGTCAGACGACTCGCCGCCGACTACGCGCACGATTTCGGGCGCCTCGCGCCGTTCTTCGCGGGCAACCCGGCCGGGCCGGGCGCCTGGGCCGACGCGATCGCACGGACGCAGGCCTACCCGCGCGACCGCCAGCGCCTCGTCGAGATGCTCAGGGCGCAGCAGGAGCGCCGCAACGCGCCGGACCAGGCCCGGGCGGCCGCCGCCAGGCTCGCCGACCCGACGGCCGTCGCCGTCGTCACCGGCCAGCAGGCCGGCCTCTTCGGCGGGCCGCTGTACACGCTGCTCAAGGCGCTCACCGCCATCTCGGTCGCCGAGCGCGTCACGCGCGAGCACGGCGTGCCGGCCGTCCCGATCTTCTGGATCGAGTCCGAGGACCACGACTGGGACGAAGTGAACGCCTGCACGGTGCTCGACCAGGACCTGCACCGGCGCACGATCACCCTTGGCACGCCGCCGGGCGCCGGCGACGGGCCGGTGGCGTCGGTCCGGCTCGACCCGTCGGTGTTCGCCGCCATCGCCGTCCTGCGCGACACGCTGCCGTCCTCCGAGTTCACCTCCGCGATCATCGACGGACTCTCGCGGGCCTACCAACCCGGCGCGGGCATGTCCGAGGCATTCGGCCGATGGCTCTCGTCGCTCCTCGGCCGCTTCGGCCTCGTTGTCCACGACGCGTCGGAACCGGCCGCCAAGGCGCTGGTCGGCGGGGTCTTCACGCGGGAGCTGGAGCAGCCGCGCGTGACGACGACGCTCGCCACCGGGCAGGGACGCGCGCTCGTGGACGCCGGCTATCACGCACAGGTGGTCCCGCACCCGGACAACGTCGCCTTGTTCAGGCTCGACGGCGTGCGCCAGACGGTGCACTACCGCGAGGGGGCCTTCGTGGTCGGCGACGCCGTCGTGGCCGCTTCCGATCTCCTCGCCGAGTCGCGCACGAGCCCGGAGCGGTTCAGCCCCAACGTCCTGCTGCGGCCGATCGTGCAGGACACGCTCTTCCCCACTTGCTGTTACGTGGCCGGGCCGAACGAGCTGGCCTACCTCGCGCAGCTCAGGCCGATCTACGCGCACTTCGGCGTGCCGCAGCCCCTGTTCGTCCCGCGCGCGAGCGTGACGCTGGTCGACTCGGCGGCGGCGAAGTTCCTGACGAAGTACGACGTGGCGCTCGAGGCGTTGCAGGCCGATAGCGAATCGGCGCTCAATCACCTGCTCGAGCGTCAACTGCCCAGGTCGGTGGAAGACGCGTTCGACAAGGTGTCGCGCGCGGTCGAGACCGGGATGGCGAAGCTCGTCGAAGCCGTGCCCGCCATCGATCCCACGCTGGCCGGGTCGGCCCAGGGCGCGCTCGGGCGCATGCAGCACGACCTGACCACGCTCCACGGTAAGATCGTCCAGGCCGCCAAGCGCCGCGACGACACGCTGCGGCGGCAGTTCGCTCGCGTCAAGGCGCAGGCGTTCCCCGACGGCCACCCGCAGGAACGGGCGGTCGGCTTCGTGTATTTCCTGAACCGGTACGGCCCCGCGCTCCTCGATCGCCTGCACGACGAGATGCCGCTCGACATGGGGACGCACTGGGTATTGACCGTCTGAGTGACCCTGTGACGTCGAAAGTTCCATCCGCGAAAGCCAGGACTGCCCGCCGCCCGGCGCGATCGCGCCGCTGGTGGAAGGTGCTGGCGATTGTCATCCTGCTGCCCGTCCTTGCGGGCGCGGCCATCTTCGCCTACTCCTACCTCCGCTTCGCCGCCGTCATCGACGAGCGGCTGCACGCTCACCGCGAGCACTCGCTCCCGCGGATCTACGGCCGCCCGATGGAGCTCAGGCGGGGCCAGTGGCTCAGCGAGCGGCAGCTCGTCAACCGTCTGAACGACCTGGGGTACGCCGAGCGCGACACGCCCGGGAAGCCGGGCGAGTTCTCTGCCGCGCCGCGCCTGGTCATGATCGTGCCGCGCACGGGCGAGAACGCCGGCCAGACCGTGCAGGCCCGCTTCAACGTTCCGCCCACCGTCAGGGCGGGCACGCCGCTGCCGCCAGGCGCCGAGCGGATCGAGCGGCTCGACGTCGCGTCCTCGGGACAGAAGGACATCGTCAGCCTCGATTCCCCGCTCCTCACCTCGCTGATGTCCGGCGACCGGGAGAAGCGCCGGCAGGTGCGGCTGCGCCAGATCCCGAAGCCCGTGATCGACGCGGTGCTGGCGATCGAGGACCGCCGGTTCTACGAGCATCCAGGCATCGACCCGATCCGGATGGTCGGCGCGCTCGTCACCAACCTGAGTGGGGAGCGGTCGTACCTCGTCGGCGGCAGCACGATTACCCAGCAGCTCGTCCGGAACATCTTCCTCGCCTCGGTGATGGCCAACCCGACCGAGAAATCGCTGCGCCGCAAGGTCACCGAGCAGATGATGGCGATCGTGCTCGAGCGGCGGGCGTCGAAGGACGAGATTCTCGAGTTCTACCTGAACGAGGTCTACCTGGGCCAGCGGGGCTCGTTCGCCATCCACGGCGTGGCCGAGGGGGCGCGGCTGTTCTTCGGCAAGGACGTGAACAACGTCAGCCTGGCCGAGGCTGCCACGATGGCGGGCGTCATCCACTCCCCGCACAACCTGTCGCCGTTCACCTCGCCCGTCCGCGCGCGCGAGCGGCGCAACGTGGTGCTGCAGGAGATGGTGCAGGCGAGGTTCATCACCGGTGAGGCCGCGCAGGCCGCGTCGCGCGAGCCGCTCACGACCGTGCCCCGCGCCCTCGACGCCGAGGCGCCGTATTTCGTCGACATGGTCGGCCAGCAGCTCGCCGAGCGCTTCCCCGACATCATGCGGACGACGCAGCGGATCGACGTCTACACGTCGCTCGACATGAACCTCCAGCGGGTGGCCCAGGACGCGGTGCGCGAAGGGCTCGCGCAGGTCGACGCGATGCTGTCGCGGCGCAAGCGGGTCCAGACCGCCCAGGCGGCGCTCATCGCCATCGATCCGCGGACGGGTGAGATCCTCGCGTGGGTGGGCGGCCGCAGTTACAACCAGTCCCAGTACAACCGCGTGCTGACGGCTCGACGCCAGCCGGGGTCGGTGTTCAAGCCGTTCGTCTACCTGGCCGCGTTCGAGAAGGCCGCCGAGGAGGGCCGCACCGATCTGACGCCGGCCACGATCGTCGACGACGAGCAGACGACGTTCTGGTTCGACGACCAGGCGTACGAGCCGAAGAACTACGAGGACACCTACGAGGGCCCGATCACGCTGCGGCGGGCGCTCGCGCACTCGCGCAACACCGCAGCGGTCAAGGTGGCCGAGATGGTCGGCTACGATACGGTGGCCGCGCTCTGGAAGCGGATGGGGACGTCGACGGTGCCCAAGCCGTACCCGTCGATCGCGCTCGGCGCGTTCGAGGCGACGCCGTTCGAGATCGCCACGGCCTACACCGTGTTCCCCAACCTCGGCCGTCTGCGGCCGCTGCACGCGATCCAGCAGATCAACGCCGACTACCACGAGGCGGCGAAGCCCGCGTGGCCGGCCACCAAACCGATCACGAGGCCCGAGACGGCGTTCCTCGTCGAGAACATGATGCGCAGCGTCATCAACGAGGGGACGGCGGCGGCGGTGAGAGGCTCCGGGTTCGCGCTCGACGCCGCCGGCAAGACCGGGACGACCAACGATCTGCGCGACGCCTGGTTCGTCGGGTTCACGCCGGAGCTGCTGACGGTGGTCTGGGTCGGCTTCGACGACAACACGGCGCTCGGCCTGAGCGGCGCGCAGGCCGCGCTGCCCATCTGGACCTCGTTCATGAACAGTGCGCTCTCCGGGCACCCGAACCTGCCCCTACCCGAGCCCGGGGGGATGGTGTACGCCGACATCGACAAGGACAACGGCAAGCTGGCGGGTCCGGGCTGCCCGCGCGTGATGCGCGAGGCGTTCCTGCCGGGCACCGCGCCCACCGAGGTTTGCGACCTGCACAAGTACTGAGCCAGGCGCCATGAGTGAAGCCGTGTTCCGGGCGGTCGTACGGGCGATGGAGACGGGCGAGCGCGCCGCGCTCGTCACCATCGTCGCGACGGGCGGGTCGACGCCGCAGCGCGTCGGCGCCAAGATGCTCGTCTACGAGGACGGCCGCACGGTCGGCACGATCGGCGGCGGCTGCTACGAGAACGACGCGGCCGGCAAGGCGCGCGAGGCCATCCGCCGTCGGCAGCCGCAGATGGCGCACTACGCGCTCAACGACGACCTGGCCGGCGACTCGGGGCTCATCTGCGGAGGTCAGATGGACGTGTACATCGAGCCGGTCGAGCAGGCTCCGGATCTCTACCTGGTGGGGGCCGGGCACGTGTCGGTGGAGGTGGCGCGCTTCGCGCAGGCGGCCGGCTTTCGCCTGCATGTCCTCGACGACCGGGAGAAGTTCGCGAGTGCCGAGCGCTTCCCGGGCGCGGACGTGATCGTCGACGACATCCCCACGTGGCTGAAGAACGCGGCGATCCCCCCCGGCGCCTTCGTGGTCGTCGTCACGCGCGGCCACCGGCAGGATTTCGAGGCGATGCGCGAGCTCATCGGACGCCCGCTCCGCTACCTCGGCCTCATCGGGAGCCGGGCCAAGGTGGCGCGGGTGTTTGACGCGCTCTCGGCCGAGGGCGCCGACGCCGCCCGCCTGGCCGCGGTCCACGCGCCGATCGGCCTCGATATCGGCGCCGTCACGCCAGCCGAAATCGGCCTCTCGATCGTGGCCGAGCTCGTGGCCGTGCGCTCGGGCCGGATCGCCGAACCACACGTCGCCGCAGCGGCGCTGCGCGCGTCGCTCACGCGATAGCGTTCGTTAGACGTCTTGAAGGGCGAAAGTCGTTGCAAACGAGTCAAGTTCTGTCGGCCTCACTCGTGCCCTTCAAGACGTCTNNGCACGCGCGGGGCCAGCCAACAGCATCTCCAGGACTAGCGAGGCGGGCATCCTCGGCGGTCCGAAGCCCGCCTCGCTAGTCCTTGCGAGTCTTGCGCTTAGGTGGTGGGTGCCCGCTGATCGTGTATAATAGCAGTTAGCACTCTCAGCGGCCGACTGCTAAAGGCGCGAGAGGCGGCGCTCATGGTCATCTCACGGCTTTCCGATCGCTCGCGGCGCATCCTGGCGGCCCTGGTCGGCGAATACGTCGAAACGGGCGAGCCGGTGGCGTCCGCCAGGCTGGCCAGGCTCGGTGGCTTCGGCCTCTCGTCGGCCACCGTCCGCAACGTGCTGGCGGCGCTCGAGGAGCAGGGCTACGTCTATCAGCCGCACACGTCGGCCGGCCGCGTGCCGACCGATCTCGGCTACCGGTGCTACGTCGACATGCTGCTCGAGATGAAGCGGCCGGCTCGCGCGCCCGGCCTCGAGGCGCAGCTGCTGGCGCACGCGCCGAGCCCGGCGCTGATGGGCGACGCGCTGACCACCGTGTCGCACATGCTGTCGGAGGCGTCGCACCACGTGGGGTTCGCGGTGCCGCCGCAGGGCGAGGACGCGTCGTTCCAGCGGATCGACTTCGTGCCGATCTCGGGCACGAAGCTGCTGGTGGTCGTGGTGATGCAGGGCGGCCAGGTGTCGAACAAGGTCGTCGACATCGGCGAGCCGCTCGAGACGTCCGACTTGTACCAGGCGGCCAATTACCTCAACGAGGAGTTCTCGGGCCTGCCGCTCGGCGAGGTGCGTGCCGTCGTCGCCGCCCGCGTGGCCGAGGAGCGGACGCTCTACGACACCCTGCTCTCCCGCGCGCTGCGCCTCGCCACGTCGACCTTCGCCGACCTGGACGAACCCCAGGTGCTGTTCATCGAGGGGGCCGCGTCGCTCGTCGAGGAGAACGACGAGGGCGGCCGGGTGTCGCTCGGCACGCTGCGGACGCTGCTCAAGATGATCGAGGAGAAGCACCGCCTGGTGCGCCTCCTGACCGAGTACATGGAGGGACCGGGGCTGACGATCATCATCGGCACCGAGCACTCGGCCCCCGACCTGCGCGAGGTGAGTCTGGTCGCCTCCACCTTCACCGACGGCGACCGGCTCGGCGCGATCGGCGTGATCGGCCCGACGCGGATGAAGTACTCGCGCGCCATTTCCATTGTCGACAGCGCCGGCCGCGCGGTGACGCGCTTGCTGCAGCAGGGCGGCTGGCACCACTCGTGACACCATGACCCAGGACATCGACGACAGGGACGTCCCGGAACCGCGTGAGGGCGGCCCGGACGAGAACGGCGAGGGAGCGGCCGCACCGGCCGCCGGGGACGAACTCGCGAAGGCCCGCCGCGAACGGGACGAGTACTACGACCGCCTGCTCAGGAAGACGGCGGAGTTCGAGAACTACAGGAAGCGCGTCGATCGCGAGCGCCGCGAATCGGCGCAGTACGCCGCCGGAGACCTGCTGGAGGCGCTGCTGCCGATCGTGGACGACTTCGAGCGCGCGCTCCAGACCGAAGCCGGCCCTGACGCCGACGCCTATCGTCTTGGGGTCGAGCTCATCTACAAACACCTGCAGGACCTGCTCGCGCGACGCGGCGTGACGCCGATCGATACGGTCGGACAGATGTTCGACCCGCACGTCCACCAGGCGATCACCTACGAGTCGAGCCCCGGCCGAGCCGAGGGCGAGGTCATCGAGGAGGTGCGCCGGGGGTACAAGCTCGGGGATCGGCTGCTGCGCCCCGCGATGGTGAAGGTGGCCAGGGCGTGAGCAAGCGCGACTACTACGAGGTGCTCGGCGTGTCCCGCGACGCGTCGGACCAGGACATCAAGAGCGCCTACCGCAAGCTCGCGCTCAAGCACCACCCCGACCGTAACCCCGGCAGCCACGAGGCCGAGGAGAAGTTCAAGGAGGCCGCCGAGGCTTACGCCATCCTCGCCGATGGCGACAGGCGAGCAGCCTACGACCGGTTCGGCCACGCCGGCGTGAGCGCAGCGGGGGGGGCCGGCGGATTCGACCCGACGATCTTCGCCGACTTCGGCGACATCTTCGGCGGCCTGCGCGACATCTTCGGGTTCGGCGATTTCTTCGGCGGCGGCGGACGGCGTGGCGGGCCGCAGCGCGGCTCCGATCTGCGCTACGACCTCGAGATCTCGTTCGACGAATCGGCCAAGGGCATGGAGACCAACATCCAGATCCCGAGGCAGGAGACGTGCGAGACGTGCCGGGGATCTGGCGCAGCGCCGGGAACCTCGCCGACCGTGTGCCCGCAGTGCGGCGGGCGCGGGCAGATCCGCTACCAGCAGGGATTCTTCACCGTCGCGCAGACCTGCCACCAGTGCGGCGGCGAGGGGCGGGTCATCACCAAGGCGTGCCCGGACTGCCGCGGCCACGGCCACATGGCCCGGCAGCGCAAGCTCACCGTTCGCATCCCGGCCGGCATCGCGAGCGGCCAGCGCCTCCGCCTCTATGGCGAAGGCGAGGCTGGGCCCGGCGGCGGCCCCCAGGGCGACCTTTACGTCGTCGTGCACGTGCAGGAACACGAGTGGTTCCGCCGCGAGGGGGACGACCTCTACTGCCGCGTGCCCGTGACGTACCCGATCCTCGCGCTCGGCGGCGAGATCACCGTGCCGACGCTCTCCGGGCAAGAGAAGCTCACAGTCCCCGAGGGGACCGCGACCGGCCACGTGTTCCGGCTGCGCGGCAAGGGCATGCCAAGCGTCTCCGGACGCGCGCACGGCGACCTGCACATCGTCGTCGAGGTGGTCACACCGAAGAAGCTGACGAAGGAACAGCGCCACCTGCTCGAGCAGCTCGCCAGGACGATGCCGGTCGAGAAACTGAAGCCGGTCAAGCCGAAGGAAGACGACGAGGACCGCACCGTGTTCGACCGGGTCAAGGACATCTTCAGCTGATCCCGGCCGACCGGCGACCAATGAGACCATTCCAACCGTGAGGACCTGGCCCGCGCTCTCGATTCACTTCGCATCGGGCGGGTCCCAATCTGAGAGCGAAGCCCGCGATCTGCTCCTCGCGGCACTGAACGATGCGCGCGTGACGGCGATCCAGGAATTCGACGACCGCTGGATCGTCTTCTTCGCGGACGCGGCCGATCGAGACCAGGCGGCAGCCGTGCTGCCGGGGTCGGGGCCCGGGATCGACTCGATCGAAGTCATGGACGTGCCCGACGACGACTGGGCGCGCCGAAGCCAGCGCAACCTGACGCCCGTTCGCGTCGGCCGCATCGTCGTCACGCCGCCGTGGGCCTCCGACACGGAGCCGGGTGCGGGGCCGGCCGGCGAGCGCGCCATCACCATCATCATCCAGCCGTCGATGGGATTCGGCACCGGCCATCATGCGACGACGCGGCTGTGTCTCGACCTGCTGCAACGGATCGATGTCTCCGGGAAGACGGTGCTCGACGTCGGCACCGGCTCGGGCGTTCTGGCGCTGGCGGCCCACGCGCTCGGGGCGCGCACGGTCGTGGCCGTGGACGACGACCCGGACGCGATCGAGTCGGCCCGGGAGAACCTGGCGCTCAACGGCATTGGGGAGGGGATCGACCTGCGCCTCGGAGATTTCCGCGGGATGCCGCAGGCGGATACGGGGTGGGACGTCGTCACCGCGAACCTGACGGGCGGCCTGCTCGTGCGCGGTGCCGAGGTGCTCTCGACCTCAGTGGCGCCCGGTGGCGCGCTCGTCGTCAGCGGCGTGACGGTCGACGAGGAGGCCGGCATCCTGGCCGCATTCGCCCCGCGGCTGAAGCCGGTTGCGCGCGTCGCGGAGGACGAGTGGGTGGGAATCGTTTACAGATCTCTTAGCCCAGATCTCCCCACACTGTTTGCAGCGCCGTGATGCCGACGAGCGCGGCGGCGTTGGCGCGCAGCGTGCGCCCGCCCAGCGTCAGCGCGATGCAGCCTTGCCGTTCTGCGAGCGCAGCCTCCGCCTCCGTCCATCCCCCCTCGGGCCCGACGATGAGCAGGGCCGAACAGGGCGTGGGTGTCGAGCGAAGGTGTCCGACGCCAGAGGAAGCAGCGCCAGTCAGTCCGGGCTCGGTCAACAGGTAGCGGCGGTCCGCGAAATAATCGCGGAGGCAGTCCGCAAGCGTGCATGGCTCGTGCACGTCTGGCACCACCGCCCGGCCGCACTGCTTGGCCGATGCCACGGCGATCCGCTGCCATCGCGCGACGCGGCCGGAGGCCCCCACGCGCTTCACGGTCACCTCGGCGCGCTCGGAAACGAGCGGCACTACGCCCGCGACACCCATCATGACGGCGTCGCGGACAACCTGGTCCATCCCGTCCCCTTTGGGCACAGCCTGGACGAGCGTCAGCAACACGGACGCCTCGAGCGCGGCGGCCACCTCCTCGCCCACCTCGATCGCTACGCGGGCACCCTGGACGAGGCGCACCCGGCCGAGATACTCGTGGCCCCGGCCGTCGAAGACCCGGACCTCCGCCCCCACCCGCAGCCGCATGACACGGCTGAGGTGCGCGGCTTCATCCGGCGGCAGGTCGACGAGACGGTCGCCGGCGGTCAGGCCGGGAACGTGGAATCGGGCGTGCACGGGCCGAGATTATACCCTCCGGCCGGGCGCCGACGCGCCTCCGGCCCGGCCGGGCCGCGCAAGCCGCGTGCGCTGAGGGTTCGAAGGCGTTGAGTGTATACTGCGCTTCGATGTTCTTTCGCGGGCAAACCATCGGGAAGTACCGCATCATCTCGTCGCTCGGCAGCGGCGGGTTCGGTGCCGTCTACCTCGCCGAGGACACCTGGATCCACAAAAAGGTGGCTATCAAGGTCCCCCACCGCCAGAACATCGATTTCGGCGAGATGCTCCGCGAACCGAGGCTCCTCGCCGCCCTGAGCCATCCGAATATCGTCGCTCTCCTGACAGCCGAGAAGCAGGAGAACGTCTTCTTCATCGTGATGGAGTACGTGCCCGGCGAGACGCTCGAGGCGGTCATCGAACGCGAAGGGAGCCTGGATCTCGTCCCCGCGCTCGACCTCACCTGCCAGATCTGCAACGCCCTCGACCACGCGCACGCCCAGAACGTGCTTCACCGCGACTTGCGGCCGGCCAACGTGCTGGTGTCGGAGAGCGGCGTCGTCAAGGTGGCCGATTTCGGCACTTCGCGCTTCCTCGAGGCGGCCGCGCAGGGGACGACGGTGATCGGCAGCCCGCCGTACATGGCGCCCGAGCAGTTCCACGGGCAGGCGACGTTCGCCTCCGACATCTACTCGCTCGGCGTCACGATGTATCAGATGCTGACCGGGACGCTGCCCTACAACACGCCGTCGCCCACCGACCTCCAACGGCTGATGCGCGGGGAGCTCGTGTCGCCGCCACGGTCGCGAAACGGCCGCATCCCGAAGGAGCTGAACGACATCGTGATGCGGGCGATGGCGCCAGCCGTCGGCGAGCGCTATCAGCGCGCCGGCGAACTGCTCGACGACCTGCTGGCCGCGCGCAGCAAATGGGCCGCCGTCCGAACGGTCCAGCCCGCGGAGATCCAGGCGGCGTCTCGCCCCCAGACGGCGACCGCCAACATGCAGGAGATCCAGGGACGGCTGCGGGCGCGCGAGGCGCCGGCAGCCCGATTCTGCTGGCACTGCCGCAAGCCGCTGCACTCGCGCACCGACACCTGCCCTTTTTGCGGCGAAGCGCAGTAATGCTAAGATCCGGGCTGCCCTCCGGTCGACACTTCCCTGACCGAATTTCAAGGCCGTATCGAGGTGTGTCATGGGGTTTCCTAGCACCGGCAAGATCTGGATGAACGGGTCGCTCGTGGAGTGGGCGGACGCCAGGATCCACGTCGCCTCCCACGTGATTCACTATGGCAGCGCGGTGTTCGAAGGGGCACGGTGCTACCTCACGCCCAAGGGCTCGGCCTGCTTCAGGCTCGACGCGCACACGGCGCGGCTCTACAACTCGGCGAAGATCTACCGGATGGCGGTGCCGATCGAGCCGGCCGCGATGGGCCAGGCGATCATCGACACGATCAAGGCGAACAAGCTGAAGGCGTGCTACATCCGCCCGCTGATTTACCGCGGCTACGGTGAACCCGGCGTCAGCCCGTACGGCTCCCCGGTAGACATGGCGATTCTCGTCTGGGAATGGGGTGCCTACCTGGGCGCCGAGGCGCTCGAGAAGGGGGTGGCCGTTCGCGTCAGCTCGTGGACGCGGGTGGCGCCGAACACTCTCCCGACGATGGCCAAGGCGAGCGCGAATTACGCGGGCAGCCAGCTCATCAAGATGGAGGCGGTCGCCGACGGGTACGCCGAGGGGATCGCGCTCGACGTGAACGGGTTCGTCAGCGAGGGAAGCGCCCAGAACCTGTTCATGGTCCGGGGCGGGGTCATCTACACGCCCCCGCTGCACGCCTCGGTCCTGCCCGGCATCACGCGCGATTCGATCATCAGCATCGCCCGCGACCTGGGCTACGAGGTCCGCGAGGACCTGATCCAGCGCGAGGCGCTCTATATCGCGGACGAGCTGTTCTTCTGCGGCACGGCCGCCGAGGTCACGCCGATCACGTCGGTGGACCGGGTGGTCATCGGCTCCGGGGCATGCGGCCTCGTGACGCGCGCCATTCAGAAGCGGTTCTTCGAGATCCTGAACGGCGAGGTCCCCGACAGCCGCGGCTGGCTGCGCTACATCTAAACTTTGAGCGGGCTGGCGCCGAGAACTCCCGTAGGGGGTTGGTGCGCCCATGCACGTCAATGACCTGCTGAAGATTGCCGTCGAAAACGGGGCGTCGGACCTGCATCTGAAGGTCGGGAGCCTCCCGATGATGCGCGTCCATGGGACGCTCATGCCCGCCTGGGAGGAGCGCCGGCTCACCCACGAGGACACGGTGGCCATGGCCGCCTCGGTGATGTCGGCGACGCAGCGGCAGGCGTTCAAGGACCAGCAGGAAGTCGACCTGGCCTACAGCATCCCGTTGCTGGGCCGGTTCCGCTGCAACGTCTTTCAGCAGCGCGGCACGATCGGCATCGTTCTGCGCGTCATCCCGGTGCGGATTCGGACGATCGAGGAGCTGGGGCTGCCGGCCATCCTCGGCCGGATCGCGGACGAGGACCGCGGCCTGGTGCTCGTCACCGGCACGACCGGGTCGGGCAAGAGCACGACGCTCGCGGCGCTGGTGGACCACATCAACGCGACGCGCTGCGTCCACGTGATGACGATCGAGGACCCGATCGAGTTCCTNNCTGGTGTTCTCGACGCTGCACACGCTCGATGCGACCGAGACGATCAACCGCATCATCGCGGTCTTCCCGCCGCACCAGCAGAAGCAGATCCGGCTGCAGCTCGCGGCGGTGCTGAAGGCGGTGATCTCGCAGCGCCTCATCCCGCGCGCCGACGGTCACGGCCGCGCGGCGGCCATCGAAGTGATGATCTCCACCCCCTTCATCCGCGACTGCATCGTGGACAAGGAGAAGACGCACCTCATCCCGGCCGCCATCGCCGCCGGCACGTCGCAGTACGGGATGCAGACGTTCGACCAGTCGATCTTCACGCTCTTCCAGATCGGGCTCGTGTCCTACGAGGAAGCGCTGCACTGGGCGTCGAACATCGACGAGTTCAAGCTACGCGTCCAGGGGATCTCGATGACGTCCGACGCCGCGCGCCAGGAGATGGAGCGCGCGGGCATGGCCAGCGACGTGGACGTCCAGCGATTCGGCCGGTAGCGGCGGCCTCCGGGGCGCCGAATGACTTTCTCAACACTGCTCAAGCGGCCGAGCGGCTTTCTTCCAGTGGCCATGTCGTGCGCCGCGCTTGCATTGGTGCTCGGCCACGCGATTCCGTTCGGCGCGGCCCGCGAAGCGGATGAGGGGACCGCCGCCCATTTCTTCCAGTTGCTCATGGTGACGCAGGCGCCGATCGTGCTGATCTTTGCGATCAGGTGGATCCCGAAGGCTCCACGACAGGCCCTGCAGGTCATCGCGCTGCAAGTCGGCGCCGCGCTGGCCGCGCTGGCGCCTGTGTTCATCCTCAACCTGTAAAGGAACGGGCGCCGGGGTCGTGGCTCCGGGAGGCTACCTCGCCTACGCGTGCGCGGCCGGACGACGAGCCGCCCGACCACG
Source organism: Acidobacteriota bacterium (assembly GCA_003157675.1). Lineage (GTDB taxonomy): Bacteria > Acidobacteriota > Vicinamibacteria > Vicinamibacterales > Fen-181 > FEN-299. Next base: position 887 of record PMKG01000250.1, on the reverse strand, counting down.
CGCAGCGAGCAGTTGACAAGGCCAGATCTGAGACGTACGTTATAACGTACCGACGGAGGACATCCCGATGACGACCATTACGGCGACTGAAGCGAGGAGAAGGCTGTATGCCCTCCTGGAGGACGTCGCTGACTCGCACGAGCCTGTTCAGATTACCGGAAGGCGGCATTCGGCAGTCCTGGTTTCGGAGAGGGACTGGCGAGCCATACAGGAGACGCTCTTCCTTGAGTCCATCCCGGGCATGAAGGTTTCGATCGTGAAGGGGCTGAAGGCGCCCGTGACGAAGTGCGCGAAGGATCTCGACTGGTGAGCTGGAGGCTGGTCTATACGCCGCAGGCCAGGAAGGACGCCAGGAAGCTGGCTTCGTCCGGCCTCAAGCCGCATGCGGAACGACTGCTGGCCCTGCTCGCCGGGAACCCCTACCAGACACGCCCTCCGTTCGAGAAACTGGTGGGGGATCTGGCTGGCGCCTTCTCCCGCAGGATCAACATTCAACACCGGCTCGTCTATCAGGTCCTCGACGGGATCAAGACCGTCAAGATCGTCCGGATGTGGACCCACTACGAATAGCCCCGCAGCTTCGGGGCATCGGCACTTGCAGGCCTGACGGGCCGCTCACAGGGGGACCGGGATGAATCGCCGAGCCAAGACCTCCATATTCCTCGTGTGCGTTCTTCTGGTGGCCGTGGGCTTCGGCCTGTTTCGTCTTCATCAACCGGGTCGGACGAGGGACGGCGTGGGCGTCATCGACACGGATGTTGGCCAGGTGGTCGTTCGTGGTGGGCGCAACGAGATTCACTGGCAAGAGGGCGGGGTCGTCCACCATTGGGTTGGGCGACCTCGTACGCAGCCGGAAACTGTCTACTTCGACAGGCACCAGGTGCACC
>PMKG01000037.1 GCA_003157675.1 Acidobacteriota bacterium | reverse complement strand
GCTCAGGGCTCAAGACTCAAGGCTCAGGCTGGCTCAGGGCTTCGGCTTGAGCCATGAGCCTAGTCGTGAAGGTCCGGCCTGCGCGGCTCGATCCGCTGCTTGCCCTGCACCGACGCGTCGAGAGAGGCCGGGTCGACGACATCGCCATCCTCGGCGTCGGGGGCCCGCTTCTTCTGCCCGCTGGCCAGGTAGGCCTCGCCCGGCCGGAAATCCTGCGTCANNGGGAGCGGCCCATCGCCAGGGCCTTCCTGCCGAGGAAGGTGAACAGCATCGCGAAGCCGATGAACGGCAGGAACATCGCGTAGACGGCGCCCATCAGCGGCGCCACAACCAGCAGCGCCAGCACGGGGACTTTCAGGTAGCGCTCGCTCGCGTCGCCCGGAAGGATCCCGCCCTGCTTGGGCACCATGGTCATTTCCCACTTCCGGAGGTTCCAGTAGAAGCCGGTCTTCGCTGCGGTGCCGCCGATTCGCTTCGTTGCCATGATCCACCTCTCTATGACTGCCAAGGTCCGCGTCACTGTCTACACACACTGTAGGCCCGGCGCAAGGCCCCGGCAATCAGGCGGACACCCGGCGTGACCAGGGAAAAAGTCCCGATCCACATCGGGAAAACACCCGANNTCCCTGGATCCCCTGTAACATCCTCTCTCGCCTTCACTTCCAGTCAGTCGCCGCGGCGGGCTCGACCGGGGCTCCCAGTTGCCTCGCCGCGCGGTGCTCCCGTGCCTGCGCGAGTTCGAACACCTCCTGCGCCTGATCGCAGCCCGACCTGAGCGTCGCGGTGACGTAGTCGGTGATGGCCTGGCGGAGGCCGTTCGATTCCGGATCGTGCCGGAGCACGCGCCAGCACACGAGATTGAGCGTCTCGAGCGCGCCGCACAGCTCGTTGGCGGTGAACCCCTCCTTGATCCGCTGTTCGGCGAGGTCGCGGCAATACCCCATGAACACGCCCTTGTCGCGCGTGCGGACGGCGCTCAGCAGCGTCCGGAACACCAGCCGATGATGCCAGTCGTGCTGCGCCGGCGTCAGGACCTGGTAGCTCGGGAACCGCTCGCGCCCGTCGGGGCCGGTCAGGATCTCGGTGAACCGGCTCATCACCGTCTCCTGGTGCTGTTCGAGCAGCCAGTGGATCTTGAGGTTCGCCGGCACGCGCACCCGTTTCATCGCCGCCCGGTTCACCTCGGCCCACGTCATCGGATCGGTGCGGAGGTTCTCGATGAGAAACGGCATGCGGCGCAGGATCTCGAGCCGCGCCCGCGGCGCCCACTCGAGGCGCGCGCGCGTCCGGCTGGCGTCGGTTCTCATCCTGGTATCGATCGAACCCGAGAGCCAGGCCCGCTCGACCGGCGGCGATCCGCTCATCCGCGCGACGAGGTCGCGCGCGGCGAGCGCCGGGCCGCACAGCGGGGCCGGCACGAGCAGCGGCTTCTGCCTTGCCCCGGAGAAGGCCAGCGTGGCCGCTTCGTACAACTCGCGGTGAGATACGGCGTGATCGCCGCTCGCGAGCAGCACCTCGCAGGGCTTGAGGTCGCCGAGCCGCGACAGCACCTCGAGCAGGAAGAGCACCGCGTCGTTGATGTGCAGGTACGGCACCGACGACTGGCCCTGGCCGCAGACCATCCGCCGGTTCCACGCGTCGGACAGCCAAGTCTCGAGCAGCATGAACAACGGCGGGTATTCGCACCAGTCGGAAAAGAGCGGCGCGAAGCGGATGATGACCGGGTGCAGGCGGTCGCTGAACTCGAACATCAGCGCCTCGCCCTCACGCTTGGTGACGGCGTCGATGTGCTGGCCGTGCGGAGGGCTCTCTTCGGTGATCGCGCGCCCCGGTCGGGGCGGCCGACACGCGAGCAGCGCGCTGGCGAACACGAAGTGCCGCACGCCGTGCGCGGCGGCGGCGGCGAGCACGTGACGGAGGCCGATCACGTTCGTGCGCCAGTACTCCGGGTCCTCGCCCCCGGTGAAGTCGTAGTGCCCGGCCAGGTGGACGACCGTCCCGGCCCCGCCCTGCTCCGCGATGGCGGCGAACGCCGCGTCGACCTGCGGGCGCTCGCCGATATCGGCCTGCAGCCAGGCCAGGTTCGGGTGGAGCGCGACGCCGCTGCGCGCCTGCGCGCGCCGGGCGACGCCGAACACGCGATAGTCGTCGCGAACGGCCTGCATCAGGTGCCGGCCCACAAAACCCGACGCGCCCGTGATGACCAGCCCTGGAAGACTCATAAGACAGTCGAGGAGCGCCGGCATTATATCGCGCCCGCGCCCGAAGGAAGGGCTCTCGGCTCTGGGCTCCAGGCTCTAGGCCAGCAGCCAGACACCGCCGAAAGCCGAGAGCCCAGAGTCGAGAGCCGGTCCAGGGCAGCCAGTGGGCTGCCCAGGACGAGGCGTAGGGTTTTTCAACATATATCCTCGGGCCGCGGCCTGATCGCTGTAGAATGTATAATCGTTGCCTGTTTCGGGCCACTCCCCCAGGGCCCACGCCCCTTCCGGCGACGCCCACTGCCGACAGTTTCACGGCCGGCCCGCTTCAGGTGTTCCGGCTCGGAGTGCTGCGATGCCTCCCGAGGCGCCAATTCAACCGCCGGACGTTCAGGCGGCCCCGTCCCTCCGCGTGCAGTGGTGGAATCGTCTCGGGATCCAGGCGGCCGGTGTCATCGCGCTGGTGACCCTGGTGTCCGGGGCGGTGCTCATCGTGGTGAGCCTCCGCGCCCAGCAGGCCTACCTGACCGCGGAGGTCCTACGCGGCGCCGCGCAGTTCAGCGACACGATCAAGGCCAGCACCTACCACTTCATGTTGAGCGACGAGCGGGCCGGCGCCTACCGGACGATGGAGATGATCGGCCGGCTGCGCGGGATCGAGCAGGTCCGGATGCTCAACAAAGAGGGGCGCGTGACCTTCTCGACCGACACGCCCGAGGTCGGACGGATGGTCGACAAGCGCGCCGAGGCCTGTTACGCCTGCCACGCCGCGGGCCAGCCGCTCGTGCGGCTGAACATGCCGTCGCGCTCGCGCATCTTCACGCGCAACAACCACCGCGTGCTCGCCATGATCACGCCGATTTACAACGAGCCGAGTTGCTCGTCGGCCGCCTGCCACGAACACCCGGCCGATCGGCCGGTGCTGGGCGTGGTGGACATCGCGATGTCGCTCGAGGATGAAGACAACGCGGTGGCCGCGCTGGGCCGCAAGACGACGGTCTTCTCGGTGATCGGCGTGCTGCTGCTCGCCGTCGCGGTGGGCGTGTTCTTCAGAGGCCGCGTCATCCGGCCGATCGGCGAGATCGTCGCCGCCACCGAGCGCGTCGCGCAGGGGGACCTCGGGCACCCGATCCGGATGCGACGCACCGACGAGATCGGCCGGCTGGCCGTCTCGTTCGACCAGATGACCACCTCGCTCGGCCAGGCGCACGACGAGCTCAGGCAGCTCAACGAGAACCTCGAGCGCAAGGTCGAGGAGCGCACCAACGCGCTCAGGAGCGCCCAGGCGCAGCTCATCCAGTCCGAGAAGATGTCGTCGCTCGGCAAGCTGGCCGCGTCGGTGGCGCACGAAATCAACAACCCGCTCGCCGGCATCCTGACCTACGCGAAGCTGCTCATCCGCATGCACGAGGAAGGCGAGCTCACCGAGAAAATGCGGGAGAGCTGCACGCGCAACCTCCGGCTGGTGCAGCGCGAGACCGAGCGGTGCAGCGCGATCGTCCGGAACCTGCTCGAC
>PMKG01000398.1 GCA_003157675.1 Acidobacteriota bacterium | reverse complement strand
CCACAGGTCGCAGCGGCAGCGAGGCGCGGATCGCGGCCGCCGCGTCGGCGGGCGTCATCCCGGGCCAGTCGGTGGCGAACATCACGCGATCGATGCCGATCGCGCGGATCCGGTCGGCCAGGCGCGCGTTCGCGTCGGGGAAGTTGCGCTGGGCGTCGGCCAGCAGGCGCAGGGGCGTGCGCGCCGGAGCGTTGGCCGCCTCTTTCGGCAGCACGGTGTACGCGAGGTCGAAGAACAGGCGGCGACAAGGCCCGGGCACGGCCGCGCACGCGCCGGCCATCGTCGCGAGCGCGGTATCGGTCGCCTTGTCGTAACCACCCCAGCCGCCCATGTGGGCCAGCACCACCGGCACGTCGGCCGCCGCCGGCAGCAGGCGATCGAGAAAGACGTTCGCCTCCCGCTCGCCGTAGTCTCCCGCCCGGGTGCGCAGGTGGATGAGCAGCGGCAGGCGCAGCCGGTTGGCCGCCTGGAGCACGCGCCGGACGCGCGCCACGTGATCCGCGTTCGTGAGGTCGACGGCCGAGTTCGTGAAGTGGAGCTTCAGCCCGCGCAGCCCGATGGCCGCGCAGTGGCCGACCTCGTTCTCGGCGTAGTCCTTGAGCGGATTGACGCTGCAGAAGCCGACGAGCCGCGCGGGGTACCGTGCGGCCTGCTTCGCGGTCCACGCGTTCTCGTCGGCGACCATCCGCCTCTCGTCGGCGACGACGATGTCGGGGGTGCCGAGCAGGTAGGCGCCCGACAGGACGACCCCGCGGCGGATGCCGGCGGCGTCGAGGGCCGCCACGGCCTCGGCCGCGCCGAGCACCTGGCGGTCGGCCGGCTCGATCGACTCCCCGAACTGCTGTTTGAGCCTGAGCAGCACGCTGACGGTGCGGGCGCTGTGGAGGTGCATGTGATGGTCGGCGGCGGGCGGAATCCGAACCGCCTTCTGGCCGCACGTCGCAACCAGCGCGGCGGCAAGGACGACGAGCAGCCCGGATTGCCATTTCCGCTCGAATCCGGGTGATCCGGCGGCATAATGGATTCTTGTCTCAGCTGCCGGCTCTGTCCGGTAGGAGGGTGTGCGCATGCCGTGCCTGTTCGTCGTCGCCGCGCTGGCCGCGCCGCGGGTGATCGTCGTGCTGTTGTGGCTGTTCACGTCGTGGTTCCGGGGCATGTTCAACGTCGCCCTGTGGCCCGTGCTCGGGTTCATCTTCCTGCCGACGACGCTGCTCTGGTACACCGCGGTGCAGCATTGGTTCGCCGGCCAGTGGACCTTCTGGCCGATCCTCGGGATCGTGATCGCGCTCTCGATCGACCTGTCGCCGGCCAGCCACGGGCAGCGGCGGCGCCGGGACTGAGCGGCGGGTGGGCGCCGTTCACTGCTGGTAGCGCCGCAGGCGCAGCGGTTCGCGCCCTCTCCTCTTCCGCGCGATCCACCACCAGCCCAGTCCGCCGAACAGGGTGTAGGCCCATGTGGGCGCAAACTGCCGTCCGAACACCCGCCGGGCCTCGTCGGGGATCTCGCGTCCGGCGGCCAGGGCATCGGCCGCCTCGTCGAGCGCGGGCACCGCTTTGGCCAGCGGCGATCGCTCGGGCGTTCGGCCGGACAGCGCGCCGCCGCAACCAAACGCCAGCGCGCCCGCCCATCCGACACCCGACTCGCGGCAGAATTCCTCGCACACGTCGATCGCCGCCGCGCAATGGTGCGCCTCCGGGAATCCGCACTGGAGGAGCGTGGCGAGCCGCACGGGAGGACGGTTCGCCACCTCCGGCACGCCGGCCCGGCCCCGGCGGTTCCACGTCTCGAGCAGCCGCATCACCGGCGCCGGCAGGGTATCCACGTAGACCGGGGACGAGAGCAGCACCAGGTCGGCCCAGTCGATGTCGGTCATCAGGCGGTCCATCGCCTCCGGTGACCGGAACGAAGGCGTGACGCGCGCCGTGCGCGTGTCCGCGCCGCGCGCGGCGAGCCGGGAAGTGACGGCCTCTCCGAACGAGCGCGACGCGCTCGCCCCTGGCTTCGGGCTGCCGATGAGCAGCAGTGTGTTCATGCGGCCTCCTCGACGGCCGCCACCAGTTCCGCTGCCAGCGGGCCGGCGTCGGCCTCGCCGACCAGGACCCCCGTCGCGTGCGCCGGGTTGTGGAGATTGACCGCGTTTCGATCGATCACCCGGCGGAAGATCGCCTCGGTCCTGGGGTTTGCCGCCGGCAAGGTGCCGAGCGCAATCCAGCGCGGGTAGCGTGCGTATCGCCGCTCGTGGTGCACCTCGCCGTCGACGGTCGTGAAGTGCGGCAGGATCAGGCAGATCAGCCGATCGAGCGCGCTCTTGGCAAGCGAGCCCCACGCGCCGAACTCCACCGGCCCGGCCACCGCCACGGTATCAGCGGACACGACCTCCGCCGCGAGGCGGCGGGCGTCGTCTTCAATCAGGCACTCACCGGGGCGTGTCGTCCAGCACCCGAAGCAGCCATTGCAGGGGGCGAGGTCGAGGTCGGCGAGACGGATGCGGGCAACCGCGGCGCCCCGATCGCGGAAGGCGCGTTCGAGCGCGCCGGCCGCGCGGGCGGCGGGA
>PMKG01000039.1 GCA_003157675.1 Acidobacteriota bacterium | reverse complement strand
TGGGGCCGTTCTTCGTCGGCCGCGCCGTCTGGCAGCGGTAACCGTCTCAGCGGCGCTTTCCTGCCTCCGCCGCCGTTCCCTCCGGCATCACCGGCCGCACCCGCAGCATCGTGAGCTGGGCGCCGTCGTGCGCCGCGCCTTCCTCGATCCGCTCGACCCGGTACTGCCCCTGCTCCAGGTACTTCACGTGCGCCATCAGGAAGGAGAAGCCGGCTTTGGTGACCAGGCTCAGCCAGTCGCCTTGCGCGGTTTCGTCCGGCGCCTCGGTCATGCCGCTCATGAAGGTCACCTGCGGCCAGGCGCTGATGGCGGCGCGGCGTCCCGCCTCGCCGGGCGGTGAGGGCGTCGCGCGCCGACTGCCCCGGGGTTCTCCCGTCTCCTGGTCGGAGTAGTAGATCATCGTGTCCCTGTAGATCTCGACTCCGAACACGTACGGGCTGAAGCCGGCGGCCCAGCGGCGGTAGCGGTCCTGCTGGCGCAGGCACATCGCGCGCACGTCGGCGTTGCCGTTGATTTCGCGGACGATCGACTCACGCAGCGCGCGGGTGGCTTCCTCCTGGCCCGGATAGCGCGGGTCGCGCAGCCCGGTCAACATCGTGTACCAGCCGCGCGGGCTCCAGTAGGCGCGGAAGCCCGGCGCCACGTAGCCCGAAAACGGCTGGACCCACTCGTGCGACGGATAACCGTGCGGGTTCAGGTAGATGTCGGGCAGCCACTGGCGCCACAGCTTCCCTTCGACCTCGGCTTCGGGCAGGAGGCCGATGGCGCGCGAGGTGATGTCCATGCCCAGCGCGCTATAGCGCCCCGCGTGCAGCATCCACGTGGGCGTGAGCTTCTGCAGTTCGTACGCCATCGCCGCCCCGTCTGGATTCAATGTCGGGCAGAGGACGACGTTCACCTTCTCGAGGATCCGGCGGTAGGCCGGGTCGGTGGCGAGCAGCTCGCCAAGCCGCAGGATGTGGCTGGTCGACGACACCTCGTTGGCGTGCTGCCGGCCGATCATCAGGATCGTCGGCTTGTAGGCGGAGAGCTTGGCCGTCGAGACGAGCTCGCTCGTGACCGGCAGCGTGATCTCCATGGCCGAGATGTCGCGGCCGCGATAGGACTGGCCGACCTTGAAGCTGTGGACCGCGGGAGAGGCCGCGAGCCCAGCCACGATCTGCTCGGACTCGTCGGGCCCGATGATGTGATCCCAGGCCACATGAGGCGGCGCCGCGCCCGGGGCCGCCGTGCGAACGCCAGACGGCGTCGCCTCGCCCGTGTTCCGCACCACGCGTCGCGTCCGCGCGTCCTTCAGCAGGACCGCCACCGCCACGCGATCGACGTGGTCGAACGAGAGGGCCGTCTTGTAGAGACCCGCCGCCTGGAGTCCGGCGAGGCCGTCGATCGCATCGACGGCGCGCGTCGNNNNTGTCTTCGTGCAGCGCCTCGAGCGAGGAGACCATCTCCTCGTCGATGCCGATCTTCTCGTCCGGCTCGCTCATCCAGACTTCGACGTCGAGGTCGCGGTGGAATGGCTGCTTGTCGGCCGTCGGCTTGCCGCCGGTCACCTTCATCACGTTGTCGTAAATCCGCGGCAGCACCTTCGCCTGGTAGTAGTCCCAGAACCGCTCGGGGTCCGTCTCGATGCGGGCGTCGACGGCCACCTGGCCGTTCACACTCGCCGTCACCCATCCGGTCGTCACCTCGACGCGCGACCAGCCTGGGAACTTCTCGAGGTACTCGCGCTCGACGAACTTCGGGCTGAACGTGCCGCTGTACACCACGCGACCGCTCGCGTCGGTCGCCTCCACGGCGTAGATCTCCTTCCCGTCGTCGGCGAGCTCCATCCGAAAGGCGCCGGTCGGGACGCCGAGGTCGCGCTGGAAGACCTCGTCGGCGGGGTAGAGCTCGTGCAGCCAGCGCGTGGGCACCGTGTAGAACTTGAACGCCTTGTTCAAATCGGGTTTGCACGTCGCGACGCGCACGCGCACCGATTTCACCCCACGTCCCTTGAGCGCCGGCGCGACCTCCTCGGTCAGCCACGAATAGCCCTGCTTGTAGGCGGACAGCACGCGGACCCTGGCCTCGGACGCGCCGGCCGTCTTGAGATCCGCCGTCATCTCGGACACGAGCGAGTCCCGGACCGACCGCGGTTCGCTGACCCGGGCCTCGAGATCGACTCGGGCGCCGGCTTTCACCTTGGGCAGCACGTCCGACTTGAAACGCGCCCGGAGGTCGTCCACTTCCCAGGGGATCTCGATCTTGTCCTCGAAGACGGTGGCCGGGTCGGTGACGCCCTGGCTCGTGACGGTGATGGCCGCCGCCTGGCCGATGGCGCTCTTCACCTGCGAGGCGAGGTGCGTGTCGAGCGCCTTGTCGCCCTTCTCGATATAGAGCCTGGCACCGAACGACTCGATCGTCTTGCCCTTGAGGTCGTCGAGGATCGCCTTCAGCTCGACGGCGGCCTGGCTGGCCTGCCCGGCGCCGCTCTTGGCCGCCAAGAACTTTGTGACCTCGCCGGCCAGATCCTCGTACGTCAGGGCCCCGTGCCGCACGTCCCACAGGTAGGGCGCGCGACCCGCCAGGTACCGGCTCGCGGCCAGCGTTCCCGCAGGATCGGCGCCTGCCACGACCGTCGCCGTCGCGTTGCCGAACGCGCGCGGCACGATCTGCAGTTCGCCTTCGCCGGGACGAAGGTCGTCGAGGCGCGTCTTGCCGATCTTGATCAGTTGCTGCACGAGGGCGTTGTTTCGCCCGACGAGGATCGGGCTCGGCTCGGCCCCGGGCTCCTTCACCTTCTCGTCGCGCTTGGTGATCGGCAGCGTGATCCCGGTCGTCTCGAGGCCCAGGCGGGCCGCGATGTGCGCGGCACCCAGCGAATCCGTCGCGTCGCCCACGACGAGCGTCGTGTCGGTCCGGTCGGGGATCAGGTCCTGGTAGGCGTCGCCGAACCATCCGTCGATCGAGTAGACATTCGTGAGGTCGAACGCCTTGGCCGGTGCGAGTCTCGGTTCGATGACGCCGGCCGCATTGGGCTCGGGCGCGAATTCGTCCGGGTCGACCGGCGGCGTCAGCGTGCGGGCGTTCAGGCCGGACCGGCGCACGGAGGCCTCGGCCTGCTTCGCGCCGCCTGCGACGAGCTCGACCGTCGTGGCGGCCGCCTCGGCGAAGTCGAGCGTCCGCTCGGCCTGTCCCCGGCGATGCGCGGCGTCGAGTTCGCTGAGCGCGGTGACGGCCCGCGCGACCATCCCGGGCGCCACCGCGGCCCGCACGCCAATCGACTGGATCCCCCGGCGCTCGGCGTCGACGACGAGGCTCGTGACACGGGCCGTCGCGCCGGCAACGCCCCGCGAAGCCAGGAACGAGGCTACCTGCTGCTCGATCCCTCGGAGCGTGACGCCGGTCATGTTCCAGAGCCGAGGCAGCCGGGCGCCGAGTTCCACCCCTGCCGCGAGCGTGCCCGCATCGTCTCCGCCTGCCACCACGATGCCCGAGGGCTTGCCGAGCGGGGAGGCGACGAGCGCGATGAGGCCCTGGCCGGGCTGGAGGGACTTGAGGTCGACCACGCCGCGCTCCACGAGCGCCCGGACGTATCGGTTCTGCCGGCCGACGAGGATCGGCAGCCCGATGTCGCCCGCTGCGCTCACCTCGATGTCGCGCTCGACCAGCGGCATCGTCAGGGCGGTGGTTTCGTACCCGAGCCTCGCCGCGATGTTGGCGGCGGCTTCCACGTCGTCGGCCGTCGGCGTGTCGGGGACGATGACCCGGGCCGCGACGGCGTCGTTGAGGCCGTCGCCATTGGTGTCGCGGACGGCGGCGTGAGGCCCGGAGTAGACATCGGCCAGCGAGTCGAGTTGGTCGGGGGAGCGGGAGGCGGCTGGGTTGGGAGACTGGCCGGTGATGGCGACGGTGGCGAGGGCGAAGGCGGCAAAGCCGACGAGCGCCGACTTGAACACGCGAAGACCTCCTATGACGTCCAGCTTCGACCGTCACGAGTCATCGTCCGCGACAGCAGTCCGAAGCGGCGCACGAGCGAGGCGCGTTCGCTCTCGGCGATCGCGATGAAGACGATGGCGGACTGCGTGCCGACGGGAACGGCGACGGAATTGGGCGGGGGGGAACCGTTGTCGAGAGCCGCGAGGAACTTGTCCCGATCTTTGGGCGTGTCCCACGTCGTCACCCACACGCCGTGCAGGCCCTTGGTGGTCTTGAGCACGTCTGCGCCCGACCGGTCCGCGAGCAGGTAGAAGCGGTCGCCGCCCCAGCCCGTGGCCCCGGCGTTGGTCCAGGCGCTGGCCGACTGCATCTGCATCAGATTGCGCTGGCCATCGCGGGAGCCGGTCAGGATGGCCGTCAGCAGCTCGCCGAGCGTGTCGCGATGGACGATGTGTCGTCCGGGCTTGGAGAGCCAGAGCGTCATGGCCTTGTCGTCGATGACGACCGGCTCGTCGCGCCGCGCGGGATCCCAGTACTTCTCGGGGTGAAGGAGCTGCTCGCTGGACCGCGGCATCGCGCGGCGGGCGGTCAGGAGGGCGTCGCCGACCGCCCGGTTGTCGGTCTGCGTCATGACCGTCGTCAGATCGCCGTGAGCGAGGAACGCCGCGCCGACGACGTAGGACCCGAACATCGCCGAGAAGTAGCGCGGCAGCTGTTCGAGCGCGCGCGCCCGCTCGAGCTCCACGGCGACGTACTGGGACAGGTCCGCGAACGTGAACCGCCCGGACTTCTGGTCGGCGACCATTTCCTGCAGCATCAGGGAGGTGGCCGAGCCCTCGCTGACGGCGGTGATGACGAAGTCGGCGTCCTCGGAGGCGCCCCCGGACTTCAACATGCTGCGCAGGTCCACGTACTGGTCGTCAAGCGCGTGCGTCAGCTCGTGGGAGAGAATCATCCGCTCGACGAATGCCGGCATCGGCGTGGGACGATCGACCAGGCGGAGCGTCCGTGTCTCTGGTTCGTAGTACCCGGCCACCTGATCGTCGAGCACCGCCAGGCTCGTGCCGAGGAGGTCGCAGTCGGGCGGGATGAGACCGGCCACACGCAGGAACGCCTGGATCTTCGCCCTGTGGTCGGGCTTGCCCGAGGCCAGCAGGATCCGCTGGAGGTCGTCGTGCGCGCCGCTGATCGAGACGCGCGCCTTCCGGACCGGCCGCTTGAACGTCCACCCTCGCAACTGTTCGACGTCGCGCGCGACCTCGTCGGCCACGCGCCCGATGCTGTCGGCCGGCCTGGGCTGCGCCTGCGGGGCCGTCGACGCGGTCGCAGGGCCCACCGGCCCGGCCGAAGAGAGGCCGAGCCATGCCGTCAGCGCCATGATCGACGTCGCGCGGGTGCGGAGGGTCATGGGCGCGTCCGCACTCAATTCGCCGGCGACGACGGGTTGCGGACGGCGAGCAGGACCGAAGCGGAACCGTCGGACCAGTGATAGCCGAACGAGAAGGTCAGTGGCTTGACGACCTTGGGGTCGGAATAGACCTTGGCCATGTCCTGCTGGTAGCCGTAATTGAAGTCCTTGATCGGCTTGACGTACTTCCCGTAGAAGCTCACCGTCCAGTCCGGCGCCTTCAGGTAGCGCAGCGGAATGCCGGAATCGTCTTCGAGAACGAGGCGGGAATCGTGCAGCAGCAAGTTGCGCACGATGGAGAAGTCGCTCCCATGCAGCAGGTAGGACGCCGACTTGAGGAACGTGGCGTACGGCGCCTGGTGCTGGAGAAACGGGACCACCCCGGGTCGCTGGGGGATGGCCTTGTCCTCGGCCTGCGCGCGGAAGTAGACCACCGTCTGCGGCCCGTGGCCGGGCCGTTCGAAGACCAGCTCGACCGCGGAGGCAATGCGGCGGTCCTTGGCCGGCGGCGTGCGCGGGCGCAGCTCGCCGTCCTCGGCGATCTCCATCTCGCGGACGCTGACGAGCCGGGCGTCCAACCGCACGAGCGAGACGGCCATCAGGGGCAAGATGCCGCGAAGGTCCTGCGCGGCCGCGTCCTGCATCATATGACTGGTGATGAAGTAGTTCCTCGACAGCAGGTCATTGAGGGCGCGGCGCGTCTCCTCGAACAGCCGCGTCAGGCGCTCGGCCGGAAGCTGCTCGAGGACGGGCATCGATCCGACCGGTTCGAGGCCGAACAGGATGTACCGCTGGCAGTCGGGGAAGAGCACGATCGCGTTCAGGATGTCCGGCCCGCTGAACGGATACATGAGCGTGCCGCACGTGCCGGTCACCGGCGCGAGTTCCTTGTCGCGCCACGCCGTCATCTCCGCGAAGCGTTCATTGGTCGCCTTCGTCCATTGGTTGTCGAACTCCTTCTGCCACGCCTGCCATTCGGGCTTGGCAGCCACCGCGCTCAAGGGGCCCGACGGGTCGGTCGGGAGGCCGGCGAGGAGGCGGGCCGTGTCGGTGAGGGCATTGGCTGACAACGGAGCCGTCGCCGCCTGACGCCCGCGGGCGGGAGCCTTCCGGCGGGCCGCCGCGGTCGATGGCTCGCAGCCGAATGACCCGACGACCGACAGGGTCAGGGCCAGTGTGACGAAGCGCAGCGCGTACTTGGGCATGGGACCTTTTCGGAAACCAGTTGAGGACTGACCACGTGTATCCTACCAAGCCGCGTCGCGCCAGTCAGCAGGAAATCACCCTCCCGAACCAAGCCCGGCCGCGGCGCGAGTGCGCCGGCCCCTACGCGTATGCGCGTCGCTTGACACACCCGCCCCGAGCCGATAGTCTGCCGGCGCGATGAAACTGGCGTTCATAGGAACCCACGGCGTCGGCAAGACGACGCTCTGCTTCGATCTGGCCGGGGCTCTCAAGCGGCAGGGCATCAATGTGGACATGGTCAAGGAGGTCGCGCGCCTCTCGCCGCTGCCCATCAACCGCAAGACCTCACTCGATGCGCAAACCTGGATCCTGACGACGCAGGTGGCGGAAGAGATCCGCTCGGCGGCGCACCACGACGTGGTGGTGTGCGATCGGTCGGTGCTGGACAACTACGCGTACCTGAGTTTCGCCTGCGGGCGGCAGAAGGCCATCGAGCGGTTCGTCGATTACTGGATGAAGAGCTATACGCTGTTGTTCAAGGTCCCCATCTCGGGGCAGGCAGCCGCCGACGGCGTCCGCGACACCGACGAGTTCTTCATGCGGCAGATCGATCAGCTCGTCGACAGCCTGCTCATCGAGAAGAAGATTCCGTTCGAGCGGCTCCCCGAAGGCCGCCGCGACGCCTGGATCGACATCGTCAAGGACATCGTCCTCAGCCACCCGGAACTCAACGGGCGCCTGTTGTAGGCGCGCCGGGAACCCCGCCCGGCGCCGTCATCCCCGACTGGCTAGAACCAGGTGTCGAACCGCACGTCTCGCGACACGATTGTCTTCCCGCGTGTCGCCTGGATCGTCAGCAGGTGCGCGCCGGGCTTGAACCCGGCGACGGGGATCTCGAGTTGCACGTCCGCCGCGCGGCGCGGCGTAAACCTGGCGGCCGGAAGCGTGTCTGCCCACTCGAACTCGGTCCTCCCCTCGCCATCGACCACGCGCGCCGACACGGCCACCGCGTCCACCGCCGGGCCCGCGCCCTGGTAAACCCTTGCGAACGCGGTCACGCGGCTGTATGAACGAAAGCTGCGCTCGGTGCTCGGCACGACGGGCATGAGCGAGGCGAGACGGTCCTTGGGGCCGGCCACGAGGCCGGGACTCGCGCTCAGCACGAGACCGGAAAGCGAGAGCGGCTCGCGCTGGAAGTCGGGCACTTCGACGTCGGCGAAGATGCTGCCCGACTTGCTCTCGAACTCCGCACCCGGCGCGAGGACCGCCACCTCCGGGGCACCGGGAGCCGCGCTGAAGCCCGTCACTGATCCGACTCCGCCAATCCGCAGCATGTAGCGCCCGGGTGGCACGTCGAGGCGCGAGAGGAACGCGTACTTCAGGTCTTCGTCGGCGCCTGGCGACATCCGCGCGTCCGCCGTCTCACGGCGCGTGGCACGCCGCGCGCCGTCGGGGCCAAATGCCGAGATCGTCAGGTCGACGTGCCCAACGACCCGCGTCGCTCGCCCGGGAGCGTGCTGCCGTACGGCCAGCGCGATCGTCAGGGCGGCCCGAGTGTCGCCGGGGATGGCGAACGGCGCGACGACCAGTTCCATCGCCAGATCGGGCTTCGGAAGCAGACCGGCCATGGCATCGCCTGCGCGAGGCGGCTTCACGGGCGCGGAGGCCGCCTTCGCCCGGGGTTTGTTCGCTGACGCGACCGGCTCCACGTAACCGGGCCGCGTCTGCGCGGTCACGCCGGCGCGGTTTGCGCGCACCTCGAGCCGACGGAACTTGCCCTGTGCCCGGTTGTTCGTCGGCACGTNNATGGCGGTCTCGTACGCATTGGTGTCGACAACGGCGAAGCCGCCCGTGTTCTCGGCGACCGAGCGGAGGTAGTGATCGTTCGATTCGCCGGGATATGCGTTGTTGTCGGTGCCTGCCATCTTCGCGAACACGGACAGCGCGCTGCTGGGGGCGCGAAGTCCGCCCGGCGAGATCGAGTAGATGCGGGTGTTGGATCGTTGCGCGGTTTGGAAGAGCTGGAACGTCTCGTGAAGGAGCGACCCGACTTCACCCGAAGCGCCGGCCCTGCCGTCAGAGAGACTCGTCGACGGGCCCAGGTCCGCC
>PMKG01000298.1 GCA_003157675.1 Acidobacteriota bacterium | reverse complement strand
GGCGGCCAGGGCGGTCGCGGCGGCTCCCTCGCGCTGCCGGGCGTCTACACCGTGAAGCTCACCGTGGACGGCAAAGTCTACACGCAGCCGCTCACCGTCAGACGGGATCCGCGGCTCGCCGCGGTCGTGCGATAGGGATCCGGGACCGGGCCCGTAGGACTCGGGCGTCGAGATCACTGATCCGGGCCGAGAGAGTGCATGTCGTTCGTCCGATTGCTGCAGACCTTGCTCCTGGGGCCTCGCGTCACCGAGCGCCCGGTGCACCCGGCTGCTCCGCCCGCTGAGCTAGACGCGGCGGGATCGGCACTGCACGCCGTGCTGGCGGACCTGTACGGGGGGCGGTCGCTGCGGATCCGGGCCGTCGATGCGGGATCGACGGGCGCCGAAGAACTCGAACTGCTCGCGCTCGGNNATGGTGACCGGCCCGGTCGTCCGCAATCTCGAGCGCGCCCTCCGCACGACCTACGAGGCCGCCCCGCACCCATGCATCGTGGTGGCGGTGGGCGACGGCGCCTGCACGGGCGGCATCTGGCGCGGCTCGTACGCGGTCGTCGGCGCTGTGGACGAGGTCGTCCCTGTCCACATCCGCATTCCCGGCGACCCGCCGTCCCCGGCCGAGATCCTGCAGGGCCTGGCGACTGGCCTCGGGAGACCGCGGTGACGGCCGCCACAGTCTCGTTGGCGGCGCTGCTGTGGGCCTGGGGCCTGTCGGCGGCGGCCGCTGTGGCCGGCCTCTTCGCGCGCTCCCGCGCCGCGCGTCGGGTTCATCACGCGGCGATGATCGCTAGCGCCTTCGCCGGCGTGCTGGGATCGGGCGTCTTCCTGGCCTCGCGCGTGCCGCCGGTCTCGCTCGGCGCGTCCGCGCTGTTCTTCGGCGCTCCGCTCGTGGTGGATCGGCTCTCCGCTTTCTTCCTGCTGCTGCTGCACGTGGTCGCGGCGATGGCCGCGTGGTTCGGCTCCCGGTGCACCGAGGACGAGCGCGGACACTACCCGCTCCGTGCCGTGCTGCCGCTCACCGCCGTGTTCGTGCTGAGCATGCAGGGCGTGCTGCTGTCGTCCGGCGTGGCCGCCTTCCTCCTCTTCTGGGAGGCGATGTCACTCGCGGCCTTCCTGCTGGTGATGGCCGATGGCGAGGAGGAGTCGCGCAAGGCGGCGCTGCTCTACCTGGCCGTGGCGCAGTTCGGCGCGGGGGCCCTGATGGTGGGCTCCGGCATGGCGGGTGCGGGGTCGCTGTTTGCGACGTTCGACTCGCTCGCCTCGAGCGCCGGCCTGCTCTCGCCCGGCGCGTCGGCGCTCGCCGCCGGCCTGGTGCTCTTCGCCTTCGCGTCCAAGGCCGGCCTGGCGCCGTTCCACGCCTGGCTGCCCGAGGCGCATCCGCGCGCGCCCAGCCACGTGTCGGCGCTGATGTCGGGCGCGATGCTGAAGGTCGCCATCTACGGCCTGCTCCGCTACACGTCGGCGTGTTGGCCGGTACTCCCGGCAGCCTGGGGCGTGGTGCTGCTCGTCTTGGGCCTCTCGGGCGCCGTCGTCGCCGTGATCTACGCGAACATCGCGCGGGACCTCAAGCGGATCCTGGCCTGGAGCAGCGTCGAGAACATCGGCCTCGCGTTCACGATGTTCGGCTTCCAGCTGCTGCTGCGGCGCAGCGGCTGGCCCGCGCTGGCCGACCTCGCGCTCGCGGCGATGTTCCTGCACCTGCTCGCCCACGCGCTCTTCAAGACGGGCCTCTTCCTCGGCGCCGGCGCGATCATCCACGCGGCGCGCACGGGGAAGATCGAGCTGCTGGGCGGCCTGGCCTCGCGGATGCCGACGCTTTCGGCCGGCGCCCTGGTTCTCGCGCTGGCCGCCGCGGCCCTGCCGCCGGCCGCGCCTTTCGTGGCGGAGCTGGTCCTCTTGCAGTCGGTGATGGGGACGTTCGGCACGCACGACGCGGGAGCGGTGGCCGCGGCCATCACCGTGCTCGTCGGCGTCGCGTTCGTCTCGGGCCTCGCCGTCTTCGCGATGGTTCGGCTGTTCGCGTTCACCTTCCTCGCCGAACCGCGGGCGGAGGGGGCTCGCGCCGCGGTGGAGCCGCCGATGGCCCTGCGCCTGCCGGTCCTGGGGATGGCGGGCGGCGTGGTGGCGCTCGGCCTGGCNNTGGCCGCATCGATGGTGGCCACCGGCAGCCTCCCCTGGCTGGCGCCGGCGCTGGCCGCGACGGCCGTCGCGGCGTGTGTCGCCGGCTGGCTGCTGCGCCGCTTGCTCGGACCCGCCACGCGCATCCGCCGGTACCACACCTGGGATTGCGGCCAGCCGGTCGACTCGACGATGGAGTACACCGCGACCGGGTTCTCGGCGCCGGTGCGGTTCTTCCTCCGCGACATCGTCCGGGCCGAGAAGCACGTCGTCTTTCGGCCGGTCGTGCCGTCGAATCCCTGGATTCGCCGGGGTGAGATGGAGTTCCGGAAGGCGGGCGGGGTGCTGGCCGGCATGTACTTCCCGATCGCCCGGCTCATCGAGGGCACGGGCGCCTGGCTCAAGCAGCTGCAGAACGGCGTGATCCAGTTCTACATCGCGCTGATTCTCGCCACGCTGCTCCTGACACTGTGGGTGGCGCTGTGAACGCCGCGTTCCTGACGCTCGTCCAGATCGTCCTCGTCGTGGCGCTCGCGCCGCTCGCCACGGGCTTCGTCCGCCGCGGCAAGGCGCTGCTGCAGGGACGCCGCGGGGCGCCGGTCCTGCTCCCCTACTGGACGATCCTCACGCTGATGCGGAAGGAGGTCGTCCTCTCGTCGAGCACGTCGTGGGTGTTCCGCGTGGCGCCCTACGCGGAGCTGGCCACCTCGCTCGTGTCGGCGGCCGTGCTGCCGCTCATCGCGCGCGGCGGCGCCGCGGCACCGCTCTCGCACCTGCTCGTCGTAGCCGGCGTGTGGATGCTCGGCGCGGTGTTCATGGTCCTGGCCGGCCTCGACTCGGCCAGCGCGTTCGGCGGCATGGGGGCGAGCCGCGAGATGACGATCTCCGCCTTCCTCGAGCCGGCGCTCATCGTCGCCTTCAGCGCGTTCGCCGTCGCCTCGGGCTCGCTGACCGTGGACGGCATGCTCTCGGTGGCGGGAGCGGGGCTCGTGGCGCACGCGTGGCTGCTACCGGCCGTCGCCGCTCTGACCCTCGTCGCGCTCGGCGAGAACGCCCGCTATCCGGTGGACAACCCCGCGACGCACCTCGAGCTGACGATGGTGCACGAGGCGNNATGGTGCTGGAGTACTCGGGCCCGTACCTCGCGCTGATGGAACTGGCGAGCATGGTGAAGCTGGCCGTGTTCGCGCTGCTCATCGGCAACCTGGTCGTGCCGGCAGGACTGCTGACCCCGTCGAGCGGCCTCGCCGCGCTGGTGCTGGCGCCGCTTGTGGCCCTCCTGAAACTGGGGGGCGTAATGGCGGCGCTCTCGGCGCTCGAGTCGAGCATGGCGAAGCTGAGGTTCTACGGCCTGCCCGAATACTTCTTCGGCTCACTCTTCCTCGGCCTGACGAGCCTGGCGCTCGGC
>PMKG01000353.1 GCA_003157675.1 Acidobacteriota bacterium | reverse complement strand
CGCATCTCGTGCGGGTAGCCGTCGGCAAGCACGTACCCAATGCCGATGATGAAGACGGCCGGGTGCTTCTGCAGGATGCGCGTCTCGCGCTCCTTCCTCGGCAGGTCGGGGTACATCTCCAGGAGTTCCTCGGCGTGCAGGAAGGTCAGCTCCTCGGGGAGGCTCCCGTACTTGGTGTTGGCCAGCTTCGGGAACATCTCCTGGGCCATCATGCCGGCGCCGCGGATGACCTTCCAGATCTTCCGGACGACGTCCTTCAGGAGGTCGAGGTTGCGCTGGTCGGCCGTGACCACGCGCTCCCAGTCCCACTGATCCACGTAGGAACTGTGGTCGTGGTCGAGGAAGTAGTCCTTGCGGACCGCGCGCATATCCGTGCAGATCCCCTCTCCCACCTTGCAGCCGAACTGCGCAAGGGCGGGGCGCTTCCACTTGGTGGCCGCCTGCACGATCTGCGCGTTGAGCCGGCGTTCGAGGCCGAGGCCGCACGGGAATTCGACCGGGGTTCGCGAGCCGTCGCGGTCGAGCATGTCGTTGAGACCGCTCTCGCGCTCCACGATCAACGGGACCTGCACCATCGTCAGGTTCAGGGCTTCGCAGAGGTTCTTCTCGATGTAGTTCTTGATGACGTACAGGGCCCGCATCCGTTCGAGCGGGGGGAGGATCGCCTGATAGTCGTTCGGGAGAATCTTGTCCACCTCCTCGTAGGTGCTGATCCCCGGTCCCGCCAAATCCTGCTTCTTGTCTCGAACCATGAGTTCTCCGCTCCTTGTTGAGATGAGACAACGGCTCCGACTGCCAACGAGGCAAGCTTACACCCGCTGAGGCCGGCTGGAAAATCGTCTATGATGAAAGGACGGGGTTCGGGCAGGAGGGCGGTGAGGGGTCGCGGGGACGACGGATTTGGCGGCATGCCGGGAGTGCGCGGTGTGGCTGTAACTTGCAGGATTCCTCAGCGTGCGTGGGCGTTGTCGATCACGGGACTCCTCGCGGCGTTCTCGGCCGCGTGCGGCGGCCGCGCCGCCGGGCCTCCGCCGGCGCCGCCGCCCACGCTGGTGCAGACGGCGGACGTGGCGCAGGTGCCGGTCGAGGAGAAGTCCGAGTACGTCGCGACGATCCAGTCGCTCTCCTCGACCGAGATCAAGCCCGAGGTGGTCGGGGAGCTTCGGGCGGTCCTCGTGCAGCCCGGTCAGTCGGTGCAGCCGTCGACGCCGCTGTTCCAGATCGACCCGGACCGGCAGCGGGCGGCGGTCACGAGCCAGGACGCGGCGCGCGCCGCGCAGGTGGCGGCGATGACCTTCGCCAAGCAGCAGCTCGAGCGCGCCCACACGCTGTTCAACGCCGGGGCCGGCAGCCAGCAGGACCTCGACCAGGCGCAGGCGAACTACGACGCCGCCGTCTCGCAGCTCACCTCGCTCGACGCCAGGGTCCAGCAGGAGCGCGTGACGCTCGGCTACTACGCCGTGCGCGCGCCCTCGACGGGCACGGTCGGCGACATCCCGGTCCGCGTCGGCATGCACGTCACGTCGGACACGCTGCTCACCACCGTCGACCGCAACCAGGATCTCGACGTCGACGTCAGCGTCCCGCTCGACCGGGCGGCGGACCTCAAGGTGGGGCTGCCGATCGAGGTGCTCGGCGGCGGCGGGGCGGTGATCGCGCGGACGTCGATCTACTTCGTGTCCCGGCGGGTCGACGACCAGACGCAGAGCGTGCTCGTCAAGGGCAAGGTGCCGGCGAGCGCCGGGGTCCGCTCCTCGCAGTACGTCCGCGCCCGCATCATCTGGCGCACCAGGCCTGGCCTGACCGTGCCGTTCGTGGCCGTCGTGCGCGTCAACGGCCAGCCGTTCGTCTTCGTCGCCGAGCCGAAGGACGGCTCGCTGACCGTCCGCCAGCAGCGGATCGAGGTCGGTGACATCATTGGCGACGCCTTCGAGGTGCTCGGCGGGCTGACCGCCGGCCAGCAGATCGTTGTCTCGGGCGCCCAGAAGCTCGGCAACGGGATGCGCATCAGGACTTCCTAGCTCCGATGTTCGTCGACGTCTTCATCCGGCGCCCTATCCTGGCCGGCGTGCTCGCCGCCGTCATCGTCCTCGCGGGCGCGATCTCGATCCCCGTCCTGCCGATCGCCCAGTTCCCGCAGCTCGCGGCGCCGCAGGTGATCGTGAGCACCGTCTACACGGGCGCCAACGCGGCCGTGGTCGAGACGGCGGTCACGCAGCCGCTCGAGCAGGCGATCAACGGCGTGCAGGGCATGACCTACATGACGTCCACCAGCGGGAACGACGGGTCGTGCTCGATCACGGTGACCTTCGAGGTGAACCGCGATCCCGACCTGGCCGCGGTGGACGTGCAGAACCGGGTCAACATCGCTTCCGGCCGGCTTCCCTCCGAGGTGAAGGACGTCGGCGTCACCGTCAGCAAGTCGTCGAGCGGGTTCGTCTTCGGCGCCGCCATCTACTCGGACAACGGGCAGTACGACCCGCTGTTCATGAGCAACTACGCCGACGTCTACATCCGCGACGCGCTCAAGCGGGTGAACGGCGTGGCCGACGCGCTCATCTTCGGCGAGCGGAAGTACTCGATGCGCCTGTGGCTCGACGCCGACCGGCTGGCCAGCCGCCAGCTGACCGCCGACGACGTCGTGGGCGCGCTCAGAGACCAGAACGTGCAGGTGGCGGCCGGGCAGGTCGGCCAGCCGCCCGCGCGCTCCGGCCAGGCCTACCAGATCAGCGTGCGCGCGACGGGCCGGATGACCGACCCGAAGGAGTTCGACGACATCATCGTCAAGCGCGGCGTGGGCGGCGACCTCGTCCGCGTCAAGGACGTCGGCCGCGCCGAGCTCGGCGCCGAGAGCTACACCTCCGAGCTGCGGTTCAACGGCAAGCAGGCGATCGGGTTCGGCATCACGCAACTGCCGACGGCCAACGCGCTCACCGTCTACCGCGACGCGACGGCCGAGCTCGTCCGGCTCTCGAAGCGGTTCCCGCCGGGGATGAAGTACGAGCTGGCCTTCGACAACACGATCATCGTGACCGAGTCGATCCGCGAGGTGCTCATCACGCTGCTCGAGGCGATCGGCCTCGTCATCCTCGTGATGTTCCTGTTCCTGCAGGACTGGCGCGCCACGGTCATCCCGACCATCACCATCCCCGTTTCGCTCATCGGCACCTTCGCCTTCGCGCGGCTCCTCAACTTCTCGATCAACACGCTGACGCTGTTCGGGATCACCCTCGCCACGGGTCTCGTCGTCGACGACGCGATCGTCGTCGTGGAGAACGTGCAGCGGCACCTTCACGAGTACGGGAAGACCGCGCGCGAGGCGGCGTCGGAGGCGATGGCCGAGGTGGTCGGTCCCGTCATCGCCACCGCGCTCGTGCTGGCCGCGGTGTTCGTGCCGGTGGCGCTGTTCCCGGGCACGACGGGGCGGCTCTACCAGCAGTTCGCGCTGACGATCGCCTTCTCGGTCCTCATCTCCGCGTTCAACGCGCTGACGCTCACGCCGGCGCTCTCGGCGTTGCTGTTGCGCAGCGAGCGCGCGCCGAGCGTGATCTTCAAGCCGATCAACTGGGCGATCGACACCGGCACCCGGACGTTTGTCGCGACGGTCCGCGTCCTGATCCGCCACAAGATCCCGGTCATCGCCGTCTTCGTGTTCGGCCTCTTCCTCACGTGGTTCGCGTGGACGCGCGTGCCGACCGGGTTCGTCCCGGACGAGGACCCGGGCCTGTTCTACGTCACCGTCCAGGGGCCGAGCGGGGCGTCGCTCGGCTACACGTCGGAGGTGACCAGGAAGGTCGAGAAGATTCTCTTCGACAACAAGGAAATCGACGGCGTCTTCTGCGTCAACGGGTTCAGCTTTTTCGGCGCCGGCGGCAACCGCGCCACCATGTTCGTGCGCCTGAGGCCCTTCAGCGAACGGCCGGGTGAGGAGCACTCGGCGATGGCGGTCATCCAGCGGATCTTCCGCCCGTTCAGCGCGATCAGCGGGGGCGTGGTGCTGCCGTTCCTGCCGCCGCCCATCCAGGGCCTTGGCCGCTTCGGCGGCTTCCAGTTCGAGGTGCTCGACCAGGCCGGCGGCGACATCGAACGCCTTGGCACCGCGACCAACGCGCTGGTGGCCACCGGGAACCGCACGCCCGGCCTGACGGGCCTGTTCTCCGGCTTCACCGCCAACGACCCGCAGCTGCAGGTGACCGTCGATCGCGAGCAACTCCAGGCGCTCGGCCTCAAGTTCGCGGACGTCGCGACGACGCTGCAGACGCTGATGGGATCCAACTACGTCAACGATTTCGACTTCAACA
>PMKG01000063.1 GCA_003157675.1 Acidobacteriota bacterium | reverse complement strand
CTTCGCGGTGTTGATGTACTCGAGGTCCTCGGTGAAGAAGCGCCGCGCGAGCGACACGCGCAGGCCGATCTGCACCGAGCGGGAGAGTTCCTCGTCCTGGACGCCGATCTGGTGGTAGCGCTCGAGCGCCTGCCCGATGTCGGTCAGCGACGTGCACTGGTTCTCGACTGCCTCGATGAGGAAGCCGGTCTTGTCGTCCTTGATCCACTTCTGGATGCACAGGACGATCTCCCCCTCGCTCAAGTGCGTGGCGGCGATGCGGAACGCGTCCTCGGTCAGCGCCAGCAGATCGTTGATGCTCTTGCGCCGCACCGGGATGTTGTCCTCGAAGCCGTCCGTCTCCGGGGCGAAATCGGCCGCGAACCGCTGCAGCAGCTGCTGCGCCTCGTCGATGCCGTTCCAGCACAGGTAGTTCAGCATCCGGCGCGAGATCCGCAGCAGCAGCTGCTGGTCGGTCTTGCGGAGGAACTCGATGATGACCCACCACTCGCGCTTCTCGGGCGAGGCGAGGTTGTCCATCGCCGACTGCCAGTTACTGAGCGTGGCCTGCAGCCGGCGCTGCATCAGGAAATGGGCCAGCCGCTCGGCGATCGTGTCGATGAGCTTCCGCTCCTCCTTGAGGAACGGCCCCTCGTCGGCCCGCGGCATCTGGCGCGTGTAAAAGATCTCGATCGCCCCGACCCGCTCTCCCTGCAACACGACGTCGGCCCGCTGCACCCAGGGCGTCTCGACGACGCGCGGCGGCTGGTACACGGTGCTGTCGAGGGTGATCTTCGCCCAGCACACGCTCGGGTACTGCCAGCCGGCCGGCAGCACCTCGGTCAGCTCGCGGCACACCTCGTCGAGCGAGGCGTCGGGCCGGTTGATGAGCTCGTGGACCTTGTAGAGCGTGTGCAGCTCCTTCGCGCGTTCCTGGAGCTGCTCGATGATGTTGTTGACCGGAAGATTCGGAGGATTCATGGCGGTTGGCGGGCCTCAGGACCACTGGATCGCGCCGCACCCCTGGCGGCCGTCCACGGCGATCCGCAACGGGCGCGGCAGGCGCACGTGCCGTACGAACTCGGTCTCGGTGACCGCCTCCTGGCGCGCGAGGCCGTCCCAGTCGACGGGGAAGTTGCCGTCGAAGGGCACCGAGAAATAGCTGACGCCGAAACTCGAGATGTTGTGGAAGAAGTGCGAGCCCTGGCTGAGATCGACGTTCATGGCCGGCAGTGTCGCCTCCACGATCGCCCGAGCGCCGCCGATCTGCGACCAGGCGACCGGGATGCCCAGCCACGGGTCGGAACTGCCCCAGCGGCCGAAGCCGATGAGCACGTAGGGCACGCCCCGCTCGACCAGGTCCAGGTTGATGTGCGCGATCTCCGTGCCAATCGCCCGCGTGTGGCAGGCCTCGAACCGATCCGGCTTCACGTAGACGACGTCGCGCACGCCGGCGACGACGCCGTTGCCCATGACGCGCTCGGAGGCGGTGAGCACGCTGGCGCGGTCGAGCGCGCCCAGGTCCACGTCGACGACGGCGTCCGATACCGGCATCGGCCGGACCTGCAGGAAGCCGAACTGCGCGGGAGCGTCCTCCCCCTCGGCCGGAAACGTCGCGGCGAACTCGATCTCGACCGGCGCGCCGAGCGCGTCCTGACAGGCGCGGAGGATCGCCTTCAGCAGGTCGTTGAGCGCGTACTCCTCGATGACGAGCAGCGGGGCGAAGGTGAGCGCCCGCGGCCCCCGGATCCCCACGCCGCTCGACAGTCGGTCGGATCGCCCGTCGTAGGTCGAGGCGACGAGCCGAAGCGTGCCGTCCTCCTCGGCGTCCGCGACCGGGAGGCGCACGAGGTACTCCGCCTCCGCGACCGGGTCGTAAACCGGCGGCTTGCCCATGTTGACCGCCCAGAATTCCACCTGCGTCTTCCCCAGCAGGTCCCGGACCGACGCGTAGGGCGGCGTGGCGCGCGGCTGGGCCGGCGAATAGCTCCACGTCAGGCCGCCGTCGACGATCGTCTTGCCGAGGCCGAGCGCGAGGTTGACCACGCCGTCCTCGGGCCGGGTGCGGCCGGAGCGGTAAAAGCTGTACGAGCGGGCGACGCCGGCGAGGTCCGGGTAGAAACGGTCGCGGTAGCGGCGGCCGACGACGCCCTGCAGGATGACCGCCATCCGATCGTCGGACGTCTCGCCGGTCATCCGGCGGTAGTTGCGCGCGTTCTCGAAGAACGTGGAGGCGTAGACGAACTTGATCGCCTCGACCAGCCGGTGGAAGCGGGCCTCCACGTCGAGCTGGTTGTTGGGGATCATCTTGGTGCCGTACACGCCGGCGAACGGCTGGTGCAGCGCGTCCTCGAGCAGGCTCGACGAGCGCACGGCGAGCGGCGTGTGCACCTGCCGGACGAGGGCGTAGAGGTCGCCGAGCAGCTCGACGGGAAGCTCGGCCGACTGGAATGCCTGGGCGATCCGGTGGTCGCTCTCACCCGCGTGGGCGAGGTCCCAGAGCCGGTTGGCGTCCATGAACGCCTCGAAGCAGTCGGTCGCGACGACGGGCAGCGTCGGGACGTGCACGTCGAAGTGCCGTCTGAGCCGCGCGGCGTCGCGCGCGCCGAGTTGGGCCTCGAGACCGGTCGTGAGCAGTTCCTTCACGCCGAGCAGGCCGTGGGCTTTTCCGCCGA
>PMKG01000265.1 GCA_003157675.1 Acidobacteriota bacterium | reverse complement strand
ATGGCCTGCTGGATGTTGTCGGGCAGGTAGCGCCCGCCCCCGCGCAGGTTGTCCACTTTAGCGATCTCGCCGTCGACGCCGGTCTTGAAGATGCCGTAGGGCGAGAGATACGGGTTGGCGTCGGGCGCAATCGAGCGCACCTCGACGCGGGCCGATCGCTCGTTGCCCAGCGGGATCCGGACCATCGCGCCGCGGTTGATGGCGGACGCCTTGATCTGGTTCGGCGCCTCGAAGTGCGGGTCGAGCCGGCGATAGGCGTTCACCGACGGGTTGAGCACGAGACAGATGTCGTTGGCGCTGATGAGCAGCCGGTCGATGAACGACCACCCGAGCGAGGAGAGATGATCCTCGCCGTCCGCGTCCCAGAACAGGTTGCGCCCGCCGCGCGTGATCGACAGGTTTGTGTGCATCCCGCTGCCGTTCACGCCGCTCACCGGCTTCGGCAGGAACGACGCCGTCATGTCCATCGTCTGCGCCACCTGCCGGCAGATGAGCTTGTAGAGCTGCACCTGGTCGGCCGCCACGCAGGCCTCGGTATAGGCGTAGTTCATCTCGAACTGCGAGGGGGCCACCTCGGGATGGTGCTTCTCGTTGGCGAACCCGAGCGCCCGCTGCACCTCGGCCGCGCTGTCGATGAACCGACGCAGGCCGTCGCCAGGCAGCGAGTGATAGTAGCCGCCGGTCGAGAGGAACTCGAACTGCCGGTTCACGTGGTAGTTGCGCTCGGCGTCGCGCCCCTTGAACAGGAACCCCTCGATCTCGTTCGACACATGGGCCATCGTGCCGTCCTTCGCGAACAACTGGTCGCCGTAGATCCGCAGCCGGGTACGCATGTCGGCGTGATACGGGGTGCCGTCGCGCTCCTCGACCAGGCCGAAGGCCAGCACCTTGCCGGGGCCGAAGACGTCGGCCGGCAGCCAGTAGAACGAGGACCAGTCGATCGCCAGGCGGAGGTCCGACTCGGCCTGCTGCGAGAAGCCGCGAATCGAGGATCCGTCGAACGTCAGGTTCTCGGACGACGGCAAGAGGAACTTCTTGTCGTAGTCGAGCATGTGGAAGCGCCCTTCGAGGTCGGTGAAGCAGACGGTCACCGCCTTGATCCGCTTCTCGTCCCGCAGATACCGCTCACGCTCCTCACGGATGCGGTCGGCGGGAGTCCGGTCGAGCCGCTGACGCTTGGCCTCGAGGTTCATCTCCTCGAGCTTGTCGTAGGGAATCTCCAGGAAGTCCCGAAGCGCTGTATTCTCCATGACTGCCTCATTTCGAAGAGCTGGCCAACTATTAGCACGGCGTAGAAAGGTCTTAACCAAAGGCTATTAAGCGTTAATAACTCATCAATTGTAGCTAACAGTGCCATGATTGTGTTTCAAACACAACCATTATCCCCTCAGCCAGGCGAACCTCAGCCCGGCGGCTCTCTTGGTGCCAGGGCCCTGCTCAACTGGTTATCGGGTCTATTTGTGCTAGGCTGTGGGGTTTAGTTTGGAGGAACGGCATGGAGCAGTTCACGCGCCTCGACCCTGAAGACCTCGGTCTGATCCTGAAAACCCTGAAGGAATTCGTCGATCGGGAGGCCCCGCTGGACAAGCGCCTGGCCTGGGACAACCAGGACGTGTGCCCCGAAAGCGTGGTCCGCGCCATGTCGGGGCCGGACGTCGGCCTCCACCTGGCGTTCCTCTCGTCCGAGTTCGACGGCATGGGTGGCGGCGCCTACGACGTGTACCGGCTGTCGTGCGAGTTCGCCAAAGTCGATCTCGGCCTCGCCACGGCGATGCTGGCCGTGGCGCTCGGCACCGACCCGATCCGGGTCGGCTGCACGCGCGAGCAGCAGGCCAAGTGGATCACCCGCATCGCGAACGAGGGCCTGATTGTCGCCTACGGCGTGACCGAGCCCGAGGCCGGCTCGAACGTCTCCAACCTCAAGACGGTGGCCGAACGGGTCACCGACGAGACCGGCCGCGTGACGCATTACAAGTTGAACGGCGTGAAGCAGTTCATCTCGAACGGGTCGATCGCCGACCTCTACACGATCCTCGCCAAGGCGCCCGACGGGCCGACCTTCTTCGTCGTCGAGCGCAACACGCCGGGGCTGACGCCGGGCAAGCACGAGATCAAGCACGGCATCCGCCTCTCCGACACCGCGCAGGTCGTGCTCCAGGACGTCGTGGTCCCCGCCTTCAACATCGTCGGCGACAAGGAAGGCGAAGGGCTCAAGCAGGCCAACGAGGTCTTCGGCTACACGCGGCTGATGGTGGCGGCGTTCGGTCTCGGCGCCGGCGTGGCGGCGCTCGACAAGGCGATCGCGTTCTCGAAGGAGCGGAAGCAGTTCGGCAGTTACCTCTGCGAGAAGCAGGGGTACACGCACAAGCTGCTGGTGCCGAACAGCGTCCGCCTGGCGGCGGCCCAGGCGTACATCGAGTACGTCGCCGACCTGCTCGACTCGGGCACCCTGGATCGACAGGTCGAAGGCTCGGTGGCCAAGCTGTTCGCGACCGAGGTCGGCAACATCGCGGCCGACGATGCCGTGCAGGCGCTGGGCGGGTACGGGTACTGCGTCGACTACGAGGTCGAGAAGATCCGGCGCGACGCGCGCATCCTGCGAATCTACGAGGGCACGTCCGAGATCCAGCAGAGCATCATCAGCATCTTCCGCCTGCGGGAGAACGTGCGCACCAAGGGGAAGTTCTACGACGGCCTGGCTGGCGAGGTGGAGGGGCTGACCGAGGCGGGCGGCCCGCTCATCGCCCGGGCGGCGCGGATGGTGTCGGAAGCCACACAGGTGTTCTTCCGGAACAAGCTGACGCACGAGCAGTTCGCCATGTTCGAGCTCGCCACGGCGATGGCGGAGGTGGAGGTCGCCGTCGCGCTCGCGCGCGTGGCGGCGCGGAAGAACGACCCGCTGGCACTGGCCCAGTCGCGCGTGTGGGCCTCGGACGTGGCCGTCAGCGTCCCGACGCGGATCCTGAAGGTGACCTCGGCGTCAGGGATGGTGGAGCCGGCCGACATGGCCCGGCTTGGCGAACTCGGCAATCTGTCACAGGCGATCGCGGATCAAACAGGCCGGCTCGCCGACATGAACTTCATCGCCCAGGCCATCACGGCCCGGTGAGACGCGGCGGCGATCTATGCGACTTGAAACCCTTCCGGCTCGAAGACTACGGAGACTCCTGCTCGGCGCGTGCCTGCTGACGCTGGCCGTCACCATCACGCAGGCGCAGCAATCCACCGGCGACGCGATCGATCCACGACAGGCCCAGGATCCGTCGTTCGCCGCGGTGTACAAGGAATGGACAGGTGACCCGCGGTACGGCAGCCCGCTGGTCGATCACCTGCCGATCGTCAAGGGGGTGCCGACACCCAGGGACGTCCTCGGCCACCACGTGGGCGCGCCGAGAACGCTGACCTACTACGCCGACATCCTCAAGTACTACCGGGCGCTCGCCGCGGCGACGCCGCGAGTGAAGGTCGAGACGATCGGGCGCTCGGAAGAGGGGCGCGAGATGGTCGTCGTGTGGGTGAGTTCCGATCAGAACATGAAGGGGCTGCAGGCCAATCGCGACCGCCTCGCGAAGCTGGCGGACCCGCGGGGGCTCTCCGACGCCGAGGTGCGGCAGATCGTCGCGGCGGCCAGGCCGAACTATCACCTGATCGGCGGCCTGCACAGCAGCGAGAGCGGGCCGTCCGAGATGTTGATGGAGCTGGTCTACCGGCTCGCCACCGAGACCTCGCCGGTCATCACCGAGATCCGCAACAACGTGTACGTGTCGGTGACGCCGGTGGCCGATCCCGACGGGCGGGATCGCTACGTGGACTCCTTCTACCAGGGGCTCGAGACGCCCGGCGCCCAGCCCGCGCCTCCGCCCGCGAGCGACGCGCGACCGGCCGAGGCTGGCGCCCAGGCCGGCCAGCGC
>PMKG01000348.1 GCA_003157675.1 Acidobacteriota bacterium | reverse complement strand
CCGGCCCGCCGCCGAAGCCGCCGGCGCCTGCTGCCCCTGCCGCGTTGGGATCGCCGGTCCCCGGCATCCCGGGTATGCCCTGCGCGTCGCCGCGCTGCCCGCCGAACAGGCCTTCGCCGCCCGGCCCGAACAGCATCGACTCGTTGGTCTGCCCCGTCTGACCGAAGGCCGTCACCGTGTCCGACATCGTGTCGGCCGAGAACCCCGGAGGGAGATTGAGGTGCTGGGCGACCGCGCTGGCGTCGTCGGCCGTCACGCTCAACTCGGCCTGGGTCCCGGTCGCGTTCGCGCCGACCCGCTGGAACTGCGAGCCCTGGCGCTGACCGGCCGTCCCCTGCGGACGAGCCGCCGTTGTGGGTCTCGCCGCAGTCGGCGCGGCCGCGGCGCCGGCAGCCGCCTGAGGCTGAGCTGTGGCGGCGGGCTTGGGGGCCGCAGGCACTCGGGACGCCAGCGTCATCACGAAGTCCACGCGGGTGCCGGACACCTTCTCAGCGGCCAGCTCCCTGGTCACCGTCGCGAAGGCGGCCAGCTCGGCCTTGAGGTCGTACGCACCGGGCGCCGGCAGGACGAGGGTGTAGACCCCATCCTGTCCGGTCGAGGCCACCACCGGCGTGCCGCCGGCATGCGGCGTCGCCGTGACCTCCACGCCGGGCAGCCGGGTCTGACCGGCTGTGATGAGGCCGGTGATCGTACACGAGGCGCCGCCGCCCCCCTGCGCGCCCTGGCGGGCGGAGGCGCCGAACGATGCGGCCAGCAGTCCGGGCACGGCGATGGGCAGGAGCACCAGCACCACCAGCGGGGCGGCCAGCCGCAACGGGCGGATGATCCGCGAGAGAGGGCGAAGACGCGAAAGCCTCACGGTTGTGAACCTCGATGAAGTTGCCGAAAGCGTCGTGTCGGGGTTTGCCTTCAAAGAGTCTTGATACGACAGCTTCATGTCGGCACGGTGACAGATCCGTGACAACATCATGACAAGACCTCTGTCACGGACTGATTGTGCGAGAGAGGCCATTATGCCCCGGGATGGGCCAGTTCGTACCCTGGTTCGACACCTCTTCCGGTAATATTGCCGATCATGTCGAGTGATCCGCGCGCTCTCGAGGATCTCCGCATCGCCCACAGCGCTCGCGGATCGGGCTCCGTGCCCCTGTGGGTCTGGGCGCTCGTCGTCGTGCTCGCCGCCGCCGGCGCCGGCGCCTGGCTGTGGGCTCGTGCGCCCCGTGCCATCGAGGTCAGGACGGCGGTCGTCGAACAGCCGACCGCCGCGAGAGAGGGCGGCAGCGCGGTCCTCAACGCCTCGGGCTACGTCGTGGCCCGGCGGCGGGCGACCGTGTCATCGAAGATCACGGGCCGGGTGGTGGAGGTGCGGGTCGAGGAAGGGATGCCGGTGCGGAAGAACCAAGTGCTCGCGCGGCTCGATCCCGCGACGTACGACAAGGCGCTCGCGCTCGCCGAGGCCGAGCTCGAGGCCTCGCGCCGCGGCGTGGCCGAGAACCGCGCACGCCTGGACCTGGCCCGGCTCACGGCCCAGCGATACCGGTCGTTGCGCACCGACGGCATCTCCAACCAGGCCGATCTCGACAGTGCCGAGACCGAGGTGCGCGCCCTCGAGGCGCGGCTGGCCCTCTCCGAGGAGCAGGTCAAGGTCTCCGAGCGCCAGGTCGCGCTCCGGCAGAACGACGTCACCGACACGGTCATCCTCGCGCCGTTCGACGGCGTGGCCGTCTCGAAGGACGCTCAGCCGGGCGAGATGATTTCGCCCGTCTCGGCCGGCGGCGGGTTCACGCGCACGGGGATCTGCTCGCTCGTCGACATGTCCTCGCTCGAGATCGAAGTCGACGTGAACGAGAGCTACATCAACCGCGTGAGCCCGGGCCAGCGCATCACGGCGGTGCTCGACGCCTACCCCGACTGGCAGATCCCCGGGAAGGTGATCACGGTGGTGCCGACGGCCGATCGGCAGAAGGCCACCGTCCTCGTGCGGATCGCCTTCGACCGGCTCGATCCCCGGATCCTGCCGGACATGGGGATCAAGGTCGCCTTCCTCGGTACCGAGACGGCCGCCGCGAAGAGCGAGCCGCCGCTTACGATCCCGAACGCCGCCGTCCGCACCGACGGCGGCAGCCGCGTGGTCTTCGTCGTCTCCGGCGGCGACCGTGTCGAGCGCCGGGCGCTGCGCGTCGGCGCCGCACGCGAAGATCGCGTCGAAGTTCTCTCCGGCCTCGCGCCAGGCGAGCGCGTCGTGCTCGACCCGCCGGCGGCCCTCAAAGACGGCGCCCGCATCGTGGTGAGGTAGCAGCCATGCCCGACGACATCCTCGTTCGCGCCTCGAACCTCCACAAGGAATTCCGGCGCGGGGGCGAACGGATCGACGTGCTCCAGGGGGTCGACCTCGAGATTCCGAAGGGTGAGTTCCTGGCGCTGATGGGGCCTTCGGGCTCGGGCAAGACGACGCTGCTCAACCTGCTCGGCGGCCTCGACTCGCCGACGCGCGGGACGATCACGATCGCCGGCCGGCAGATCGATCGGCTGTCGTCGGGCCAGCTCGCTCGCTGGCGCGCCGCGAACGTCGGGTTCATCTTCCAGCTCTACAACCTGCTGCCGGTGCTCACGGCCGAGCGAAACGTGGAGTTGCCGCTCCTGCTCACCAAGCTCACGCGCAAGGAGCGCAAGCGCCACGTCGACACGGCGCTGCGCGTCGTCGGGCTGTCCGACCGCGCGCGCCACTACCCGCGGCAGTTGTCGGGTGGCCAGGAGCAGCGCGTCGGCATCGCCCGCGCCATCGTCATCGACCCGACGCTGTTGCTGTGCGACGAGCCGACCGGCGACCTCGACCGCAAGGCGGGCGACGAAATCCTCGACCTGCTACAGGCGCTCAACCGGGAGAACGGCAAGACGATCGTGATGGTGACGCACGATCCGCACGCGGCCGCCCGCGCCAGCCGCGTGCTGCACCTCGACAAGGGCGTGCTGTCGACGGAGCCGGCCTCATGAAGTTCCTGCCGCTGCTCTGGCACAGCCTGTTCCGGCGCAAGGTGCGCACGGTGTTCACGCTGCTGGCCGTGCTGGTGGCGTTCACGCTATATGGCTTCCTCGTGGCCATCAAGGCCGCCTTCGGCATGGGCATCGAGCTGGCGGGCAATGAGCGCCTGGTGCTCATCCACAAGGTGTCGATCATCCAGCTCCTGCCCATCAGCTATCTCGAGCAGATCCGCTCGACGCCCGGCGTCGTCGACGTCTGCCACCAGACGTGGTTCGGCGGCGTCTACCAGGACCCGAGGAACTTCTTCATGCAGGTCCCGGTGGACCCGGAGTGCATGCTTCGGATGTATCCCGAGTTCAAGCTGCCCGAGGCCCAGAAAAAGGCGTGGTTCGCCGATCGCCAGGGTGCCATCGTCGGGCGCGTGACGGCGCAGAAGTTCGGCTGGAAAGTCGGCGACCGGATCCCGATCCAGGCGACCATCTGGCGCAAGAAGGACAACTCGACAACCTGGGAGTTCAACCTGGACGGGATCTACAGCGGGGCCGAGGAAGGTACCGACGAGACCCAGTTCTTCTTCCACTACAAGTACTTCGACGAGTCGCGGCTGTTCGGGCAGGGCAGCGTCGGGTGGTACGTCATCCGCATCGCCGACGCCTCGAAGGCCCCCCAGATCGCGCAGGCGATCGACAGCCAGTTCGCCAACTCGCCGGCCGAGACCAAGACGACGACGGAGAAGGCGTTCATGCAGGCGTTCGCCAACCAGGTCGGCAACATCGCGCTGATCGTGCGGAGCATCATCGCGATGGCCTTCTTCATCATCCTGCTCGTGACGGCCAACACGATGGCCGAGTCGGTGCGCGAGAGGACGAGCGAGTTCGCCGTGCTCAAGACGCTGGGGTTCACGGACGGCCGGGTGCTGGTGCTGGTGCTCACCGAGTCGTGCCTCATCGCAGGCGTCGGCGGGTTCCTGGGCCTCGGCCTGGCGGGGCTCGTCGTGCCGAGGATCCCGACGGCGAATCTCCTCCCGAACCTGTATCTGCCCACCTCGTCGCTCGCGGCCGGCGTCGCGCTGGTCGTCGGGCTGGGCGTCGTCGCCGGGATCTTCCCGGCCCTTCGCGCGATGCGCCTGCGCATCGTGGACGCGCTCCGGAGGGTGTGACCGCCATGTGGATCTTCTCGGGGATCGTCCAGTCCGTCGCCGTCACCCTCCTCAACCTGCGCACGCTGCCCGGCCGGCTGGCGGCTTCGACCGTCGCCGTGGTGGGCATGGCGGGCGTCGTCGGCGTGCTCGTCTCCGTGCTGTCGATCGCGGAGGGGATCCGGGCGACGATGGCGAACACGGGGTCCCCGGACTCGGCCATCGTCCTCAGGACCGGGTCCGACGCCGAGATGACCAGCATCCTGATGCGGGAAGACATCGACGCCATCAAGGACGCGCCGGAAATCGCCCGGCGGCCGGGCGTCGGCGCGCTCGCCTCGGCCGAGCTGTTCGTCGTCGTCGACCTGGTGAAGGCAAGCACGGGCACCACGGCCAACGCGCCGCTGCGCGGCGTGGAGCCCGCCGCGTTCGCCGTGCGCGACTTCAGGATGATCAAGGGGCGGCGGTTCGAGCCGGGTCGGAACGAAGTCATCGTCGGCCGCGCGGCGTCGGCCGAGTACCGCGGCCTCGACGTCGGCGCCGAGCTCAAGCTCGGGCAGAACCGCTGGCGCGTCGTCGGCATCTTCGACGCCGGCGGGACGGTGCCCGACTCGGAGCTGTGGTGCGACGCCGGCGTGCTCGCACCCCTTTACCGCCGGAGCAACAGCCGGCAGGCGGTCTACGTGCGCCTGACCTCGCCGGAGGCGTACACGGCGTTCAAGGACCGGCTGACGACAGACCCGCGCGTGAAGCTCAAGGTGATGCGCGAGCAGGAGTACTACGCCGGCCAGTCGCAGATGCTCTCGGGGACGATCGAGACGATCGGCGGGATCATCGGCGTGCTGATGGGTATCGGCGCCCTGTTTGTCGCCATCATCACGATGTACTCGGCCGTCGCGAGCCGCACGCGCGAGATCGCCACGTTGCGCGCGCTCGGCTTCCGCGGCGGCCCGGTGGTGATCTCGGTGCTGGTCGAGTCGATGATGCTGGCGCTCGTCGGCGGCGCCGTCGGGGCCGCCGTAGCCTATTTCGCCTTCAACGGCTACGAGGCCGCGACGATGAACTGGCAGAACATGAGCAGCATCGGCTTCGCGTTTCGCGTGACCCCGGCGCTGCTCGTGCTCGGTGTCGGCTGGGCGCTCGTGCTCGGCCTGCTCGGCGGCATCTTCCCCGCCATCCGGGCGATGCGGATGCCGATCGTGACGGCGCTCCGCGAATTGTAGTAGACCGTAGGCTGTATGCAGTGAATCACGCGCGACACACTGCCTACCGCCTGCTGCCGACCGCCTACTTCGTACTTCTTACTTTCTACCAACCACCCACACCGTCCCTCCCCGTCCGACGATGAAGAGCTCGTCCCCCACGGCGGCGAGGCCGGTCGGCGCGACGAGGCCGGGGACGGCGTAGGCCGCGACCACGCGGTGCGAGGCCAGGTCGATCTTCAAGAGCGTGCTATAGGCGGCGCTGAGCGCGTACAGGGAGCCGTCGGCTACCGTGGAGCCGGTGACGAACAGCTCGTCCAGCGTGCGCTTCGGCGAGAGTGCCAGACCCGCATCGGGCGCGAGCGTCGGCGTGAACTCCTCCGAGAGCGTCATATCGCGCCGATCGAACCGCGAGACGACCAGCCGCTTCACCTTGTTGTTCGGCACGGTCACCGTGTAGATCGACGCCGTCGCCGGGTCGAAGGCCGCCGACTCGATGTACATCATCCGGGCGCGGACCGTGCCGAAGCGCGACCGCGACAACTCGTCGAAGGCGCCGGCCGACTCGAGGAAGTACCGGAAATTGGCGTCGGCGTCGGCCCGGACGCTCGGCCGCACGACCACGAAGCTCTTGTTCTCGCCGACGGCCAGGAGCGCGCCTTTGTCGAGGAACGCCGCGGCGGCGAACGTGCCGAGATCCACGGAATAGCCAGCATCGACGATCGTGTAGCGCACCATCGCGGCCAGCGTGTCGTCGGCCAGGTAGAGGCCGTGCTGCGTGGTGATCAGGAACTGCTTCGTAGCCGCGTCATAGGCCAGGTCGGTGGGAGTGCCGTTCAGCGGGAAGCCGACGCGGATCCGGCGGGCGACCGGCAGGACCGGGAGATTCGCCAGCGGTCCGCGCTCGGGGTCGACAAGCGGGGTGGACGTGTCCGGCTTGTCGATCGACCAGCGCCCGCGCAGCGAGACGGGCGCCGGCGACCACTCCTCGGCCGACCAGACCCAGTGCTTCGGCGAGAAGGAGAACCGCACCGGGTCGCCCTGCCCCATGAACGGCGGCGGGCCGGTGCTGGCGAAGGCCTGGACGACGTTGGCCGCGATGACGACCATGAACACAGCGCTCGCGAACGCCTCGAGCGGCCCGAGCCTCCGCGGCTGCTCCTCGACGTCTTCCTTCCTCGTCATCATCAGCAGCAGGCCCATCAGCGCGACGGTGACCAGGTAGATCAGCAGCGCCCAGGTGTAGGTGTGGGCGCCGAGGATCTCGGCGCTGAACCCCTGGCCGACGTCGCGCGCGGCGTGCATGCCGGTGTGGCGCAGGCCCATGAACACGCCCCACGCGGCCACGAGCACGCCCATGCCGATGTACTTCGGTTTCGGGCCGTAGCGCAGGACGAACAGGCCGACCAGCGCCACGAGCGCCATGCCGATCCGCTGCTCCCAGCACATCACGCACGGTGAATCGCCGTAGACGAAGCCGAGGACGAACACCGCGATGCCGATCGGCACGAGGGACAGCGCCAGCACCGCCAGCGCGAGGATGGTATAGAGCGCGTCTCGTCTCACAAGCGTCCCCCTTCCGCCCGTGGCGGTCAGTAGTTCACCCCGGGCAGCAGCCCGGTCCGCGTGGCCACGGAGAAGAGGAACACCATGAGCAGCACGCTGAAGACGAGCAGCCCGAACGCCAGCCGCTCCTTGTGGGGCTTGCGCAGGACGAGAAACGCCGTCACCAGGATCACGACGAAATTGAGAAACTCCACCTGCGTCCTCCTCCAGAACCGTAAGCCGTAAGCCGCGACCCGCGAGCCGGTCGTCAGGCCGTGGCCGTCGAGCGGTCGATCGCGAGCAGCACGAACGCGATCCACACCAGGTCGGCGCTCAGCACGTGCACGAGCTGCATCCAGACCGGCGCGAGCAGCAGCACGCTGGTGAGGCCGACGAGCACCTGCCAGGCGGCCGCACCGGCCAGCGCGAACCCGAGCGTCCTCGACCATCCGCGCGACGCGTAGCCGACCCGGATCCCGACGACGACCAGGCCGACCGCCATGAACACGGCGATCGTGGGATGCAACAGCCTGAGCCGCACCAGTAGGTGCGACGCGCCGGAGAATTCCGCGCCGAGCGCCTCGGCCAGTGAGCCCGCCGGGTAGAGCGTGTCGCCGAGCGCGGCCACGGCCCCGCTGACGGCAGCCAGCAGGATGACCGCGCCGCCGAGGCCGAACTCCACGATCGCCGCCCGGTGCCGCCGGACACGCGCCGGGGCCTGGCGCGTCAGATGGTACGCGGTCCACGCCAGGCAGGCGAGCAGCAGGAACGTGTTGGCGAGGTGCGCGGCCATGAACCACGCGCGCGCGAAGCTGGCGTTGTCG
Organism: Acidobacteriota bacterium; assembly: GCA_003157675.1. Classification (GTDB taxonomy): domain Bacteria; phylum Acidobacteriota; class Vicinamibacteria; order Vicinamibacterales; family Fen-181; genus FEN-299. The sequence goes on along the minus strand of PMKG01000348.1, from coordinate 11,416 downwards.
GCCACGAGGCGGAACAGGACGAGCGCCGCGCCCACGCCGGCCTCGGTCACCATGAACGCCATCGCCCACGCGGCGGTGCGCCGCGCGGGATGGCCCGGCGCGCAGGTCCGCCAGACCCAGATGAGCAGCGCGGCCACCGCCAGGACGGCCAGGCCGCTGCTGACCCGGTGCGAGAACTCGACGAGCATCTCGACGCTCGGCGCCTGCGGGACGAGTTCGCCGTTGCAGAGGGGCCAGTGCGCCCCGCACCCCGCCCCGGATCGCGTCGCCCGCACGTAGGCCCCGAGCGCGATCACGGCGAGGTTGTACACCAGGACTTCCCAGCTGAATCGTGCGAGCTTGGTCATCGTTCTCACCTGCTCCTCACGGGTCGCGTCCTCCGGCGGTGCGAGCCCACCCGGCCCCGCCACCAGTCATGGCACCGGGCGAGATTGTAGACCGATTTCGACGCGGCGGCCCCGGGGAGATGAGCCGGCGCCCCGTCAGGGCTTGCCGGGCTGCTCCCGGTCGACCCTTTGGTCCCGCGTGAAATACAGTGACTGCGACGGGAAGGCCAGCGCCGTGCCGCTCGTCTCGATGGCGTCCATCAGCCGCAGCAGCAGGTCCTCCTGCACGGCCAGGAACTCGTCGTAGTCGGTGACGGTCACGTAGGCGAAGATCTCGACCTCGAGGCCGGACGGCGCGAAGCGCAGCAGGCGCACCCGCACCGAGGAGGACTCGATGCGCTGGTGCCGGTCGAGGAGCGCCCGGAACTCGGCGAGCACGACGCGGAGCTGCGCGACCGTCGTCTCGTAGCGCAGCGAGAACACGGGGTTGAAGAGGAGCTTGTCGCGCGTGGCGAAGTTCTCGATGCTCTGGCTCGCGAGATCCGCGTTCGGAATCGAGATGATCGTGCGCGCCAGCGTCCTGATGCGAGTCGACCTGAGCCCGATGTCCTCCACCGTGCCCGTCATCGTCCCCACGCGGCAGAAGTTGCCGATCCGGATCGGGCTGTCGCCGATGACCATCATCCCGCCGAACAGGTTCTCGAGCGTCTTCTGCGACGCCAGCGCCACGGCGATCCCTCCGACGCCCAGGCCGGCCAGCACGGGCGTGAGGTTGATGCCGATCGCCCCGAGCAGGATCAGGACGCCCACCACGACCGCTGCCGTCTGCAGCAGCCGGCCGGTGAGCCTCACGAGCGCGATCCGTTCGGTCGTGCCCCGCCGTTCGAGTGTGCCGACCCATCGGCCGATCGTCGTCGCCAGGAAGGTCACACCAAGCCACATCGCCGACGTGATCACCAGCAGCGTCGCCAGCCGCCCGCCGAGGTACCGCTGCCTGAGCGTCAGCAGGTATCCCGACATCACCTGCAGCGTGGCGCTGAAGATCAGCCAGTAGGCGGGCCGCAGCAGCCCCTTCACGCTCGCGAACGAGAGCCCTGCCGGCGCGCGACCGAGCGCGAGGAACACGACCAGCCTGAGCAGCCGCGAGAGCAGGGCGGCGAGGATGAGGCCGACCACGCCCGCCGCCGCCATGACGACCCACGACCAGAGCCGGTACCGCTCGCCGTAACCCTGGACGAGCGACTTCGGCAGCCAGGCCTCGATGAACGACGGTTCGTATTCCTCGTAGGCGGCCGCCACGCCGCGAAGCGTCTCCGGCGCGAACAGCCAATAGGGCGGCTGAACGTCGTACTGGACGCGAACGAGCAGGATGTCCAGCTTGCCGGTCTGGGTGTCGATCGAGCCGACCAGTTCGTGGTCCTTGCCGACCCGCTCGCCCCGCTCCCCCTCCGGCGTCCGGCTCACGAGGCTGAGGAGGTCGGCCGTCAGCCCGCGGTCGAGCAGCACCTTCAGCTCCCGCGCGAGTTGCTCGGCGTTCGGCTCGGACAAACTCGTGTCCAGGTACTTCACCGTGCGCGCCCAGTCGCCTCCCGTTGCCGCCGACAGGAACCCCATCACCGTGCCGGCCGGCGTCTGGCGGCCGTACGCGTCGGCCCGCGCGCTCGCGGGCGCGGCGGCCGGCGCGGATGTCGGCAATTGAGGCAGCAGGCCCTGCGACGAGGCGGTCGGGGCCAGGACCGCGACCAGCACGAGCGCGACAAGGACGGGACCGATCGCGGGCCTCATTGGCGCTCCTCCATCTCCCCGAGCCTGATCCCAGCCATTAGGCAACCCTAAAGGGTCGCCCTACAACGGGCGAGTCGGCCTGCAGGACCGTGTGTAGGGCGGGCCTTCAGGCCTGCCTCAGGCCCTGGACCCTCTACGCCCTTCCCATGAACTCGCGCGTCTCGGTGTGCACGCGGACCTTCTCGCCCTGCTTGACGAACAGCGGCACGCGGATCTCGATGCCCGTCTCGAGCGTGGCCGCCTTGTTGACGCTGCCGCTGGCCGTGTCGCCGCGAATCCCCGGCTCGGTGTACGTCACCGTCAACTCGACCTGCTGGGGCATCTGCAGGCCGATCACCGACCCGTTGAACAGCAGGATCTGCACGATCTGGCCGTCGACCAGGAAGTCGAGCGCGTCGCCCAGCATGTCCTCCTGGAGCGTGAGCGTCTCGAAGCTCTCCTGGTCCATGAAGTGCGAGCCGTTGCCGTCGCTGTAGAGGTAGCTCGCCGGGGACTGGACCAGGTCGGGCTCCTTGAACCTGTCGCCGGCCTTGAACGTCCGGTCGAAGACGGCGCGCGTCTTCAGGTTGCGCATCTTGACGCGAACGAGCGTCTGGCCCCCGCGCGCGGTCGGGGTGGAGATCTCGACGTCGAGGCAGACGAACGGGAGGCCATCGACCTCGAAGAAGGTCTTCCGCTTGAGGTCGATCGCTTCGATCAGGGCAGCCATGCGTGTTGTCCCGCCGCTATTTGTGGTCGACGACGGTGAAGCTGCCGTGGCCCATGTTCATGCCGCACACGATCTCGACCTTGCCGGTCTTGGTGGGCGTGAACTCGATGATGGTCTGGCCTTCCGAGACGGTCTTCTTCACCTTGACCGCGTCGATGACGACGGTCCGCATGCACCCGGTCACCGTGCCCAGGTCGACTTCCATCCGGACGGGGATGCCCTTGACAACCGTGTCGGGCGTCACCACATAGCCCTTGTCGTCGAAGCTCAGCTTGACCTTCTGTACCTTCGGCTGAGCGGGCGTGGTCGCCTGGGCCGACATCGGGACGGCCCCGCCGCTGATCGCCGCGACCGAGAGGGCCACACCGAACGACACGATCTGTTTCATGCTCACCAATCACCTCCTGTCGGGCCCTCGGTCACGTGCCGGCGCCCCGGACGATTCTCGCTCGAAGAAAGGCGCGAGGGCAAGACGAAGACCCGGAATGGCGCGATACTAAGTTAGAATAGGCGTTTCACACTCGACAGGAATGCGGCGTGGTACCCGGCCGACGACGGATGTGCTGTGCGTCGACGGCAGGATGGCCCTCGTCGCCGTCCTGCGCCGGAGCAGTCGATGGGCCCCCGTGCGGGCTCGGTCGGCGGGGGCGGACAACTGATGACTCGATTCACGAAGCAGCAGTGGGCGGTGGTGCTGGGCGGCTCCAGCGGGTTCGGCCTCGCGTCGGCGAAGAAGCTCGGCGCCGAGGGCATGAGCGTGCTTGTCGCGCACCGGGATCGGCGCGGGGCGATGGACCGCATCGAACGCGAGTTCGACGAGATCCGCGCCCACGGGAACGGGTTCGTCAGCCTCAACCTCGACGCCCTGACCCCCGAGGGCATGGCGGCCGTGCTCGACGCGCTCGCCTCGAACCTCGGCGCCGACGGGCGGGTCCGCGTCCTGCTCCACTCGATCGCCTTCGGCAATCTGAAGCTGCTGGTCCACGAGCCGCCGTCAGGCGCCGAGCCCGCCCTCGAGCGCCTGGCCCAGGCGCTCGGCGTGCCCACGACCCTGATGGACACGACCGTCGACGCGCTCGCCGAGTCCGGCGAGCCGATCTTCCAGGCGCTGCGGCCCGTCTATTACGGCGAGGGCGTGCTGGACGACGAGGACATGGCGCGGACGATCTTCGCGATGGGCACGAGCCTGATGACGTGGGTCCAGCGGATCCACGCCGCAGGCCTGTTCGCGTCCGACGCGCGCGTCCTCGGCCTGACGAGCGAGGGCAATGCCGTCGCGTGGCGCGGCTACGCGGCGGTGGCGGCGGCCAAGGTCGCGCTCGAATCGGTGTCGCGCGCCATCGCGGTGGAATTCGCCCCGTACGGCATCCGCTCGAACATCATCCAGCCCGGCGTGACCGACACGCCGGCGCTTCGCGTGATCCCCGGCAGCGGCCGCATGAAGGCCGGCGCCCGCCGCCGCAATCCGTTCCACCGGCTCACGACGCCCGAGGACGTGGCCGACGTCGTCTACCTGCTCAGCCTCGACGAAGCGCACTGGATCAACGGCGCCCTGATCCGCGCGGACGGGGGTGAACGCATTGCCTAGCGAGGCGCGCCTCGGACCGTCAAGCGTGGAGCGGCGGTTTCATCGCGCGCCTCGCTAGGCCCGGAAACGCTATTGGCTGGCCCCGCGCGTGCGCGGGGCTCTAGACGTCTTGAACGGCGGGAAGGACGGCGACAGAACTTGACTCAATTGCAACGATTTCAGCCGCTCAAGACGTCTAGGCACGCCCCGCTCGCCGGCGACCTGTTCATCCACGGGATCGGGCACTTCCACCCGGAGAACCGGATCGACAACGCGTTCCTCACCGGCCTGAACATCGGGACCGACGAGGCCTGGATCATGGAGCGCGTGGGGATCCGCTCGCGCCGCACGGTCCTCGCGCTCGACTACATCGTCCGGACGCGGAACGAGCACCCCGCCGATTCCGCGCGGTGGTCGGTGTATACCAACGCGGAGACCGGCGCGCGCGCCGCGCGCCTCGCCATGGAGCGGGCCGGCGTGACCCCGTCGCAGATCGGCCTGGTGGTCGCAGGCGGCTGCTCGCCGCAGTACTCGATCCCGGCCGAGGCCTGCCTGGTGGCGGCCGAACTCGGCATCTCCGCGCCGGCCTACGACATCACGTCGGCGTGCTCGAGTTTCGCGGTGCAGATGCACCACCTGCGCGGGATGAGACCCGAGGCGCTGCCCGATTACGTCCTCGTCGTGAACGTGGAGAACACGACACGGACGGTGAATTACAGCGATCGGCGATCGGCCGTGCTGTGGGGAGACGGCAGTTCCGCCGCCGTGGTCTCGGCGCGGGTGCCGGCGCCGGTCCGCGTCCGCCACAGCGTGGTCCACTCCGATCCGGCCGGGTGGAACAAGGTCGTAATTCCGGCGGGCGGCCATTTCATCCAGGAAGGCCCGGCCGTCCAGGGGTTCGCGATTCGAAAGTCGGTCGCGACGCTGCACGAACTGACCGCGCACGCCGACCCCGCTCGCGGCGCCTGGTGGTTCATCGGTCACCAGGCCAACCTGATGATGCTCAACACGGTGTGTCAGCGGGCCGGGGTCGACCCCTCCCGCCACCTGTTCAACGTGGACGAATTCGGCAATTGCGGCGCGGCGGGCGCGCCCTGCGTCCTCTCCCAGCATTGGGACACGCTGCCGGCCGAGGCCGAGATCGCGCTGGTCGTGGTCGGCTCGGGCCTCACCTGGGGCGGCCTGCTGATCGACGTCGGGAGGTCCTCGTGAAGTACGCCGAGTTCCTGCAGCGGACCGCGTTCTCGAAGGCGGAGGTGCTCGGGCTGGCGCACGGCACGCTGGTCGAGGACCCGCCCGCCGACGGCCTCGCCTCGCTGCCGGCTCCGCCCATGCTCATGGTCGATCGCATCGTCGAGATCGCCCACCGCGGGCCGCAGGGGCGCATCGTGGCCGAGTTCGACGTGCTCATCGACGCCTGGTTCTTCCAGTGCCACTTCCGCGCCGATCCCGTGCAGCCCGGGTGCCTCGGCGTCGACGCGATCTGGCAGCTCATCGGGTTCTATGCCGCCATGCGGGGGGCCCGGGGCGCCGGGCGCGCGCTCGGGGCGAAGGAGATCGAGTTCTCGGGGCAGATCCGGCCGTACAACAAGCTGGTCCGCTACGAGATCGACATCCGTCGGTACGCCGAGCTGGCCGACACCGGCGCCGCCATCGCCATCGGCACCGGCCGCGTCCTGGTCGACGGCGAGGCCATCTACCTCGTGAAGGACGCGAAGGTGGGCATCTTCCGTGGGATTCGCTACGCCGACTATCCCGCGCCGTCCGCCAACTCGGTGGGCGGGCTGATGACGCGGTAGCTAGCGAGGCGCGCCTCAGACCGCCAAGCGTGGCACGGCGGTTCTATGGCGCGCCTCGCTAGCCCAGGAACGCTGTTGGCTGGCCCCGCGCGTGCGCGGGGCTCTAGACGTCTTGAAGGGCACATGTGATCTCGACAGAACTTGCTTCATTTGCAACGACTTTGGCGCTTCAAGACGTCTAGAAGGGCCGTGACGATGGACAGACAGAGACTGCCCCCCGCCGAGATCCTCGACCTGCTGCCGCAGCAGCGGCCGTTCCGCTTCGTGGACGAGATCCTCGAGGTCGACGAACACCGGATTGTCGGGCGCTATCGGTTCCGGGAGGACGAGTGGTTCTACGCCGGCCACTTCCCCGGGCGCCCCATCACCCCGGGCGTCATCCTGCTCGAGGCGATGTGCCAGGTCGGCGTCGTGGCGCTCGGCATCTACCTGTTCGCGCTCGAGCGCCCGGCGGACGAGGGACGGGCCTTCACGACGTTGTTCGTGGACGCCGAGTCGGAGTTCATGAGGTCGGTGCTGCCGGGAGAGACCGTGACGATTCGCGGCGAACGTGTCTTCTGGCGGCGGAACAAGCTGCGCGCGCGCATCGGGATGTTCGCGGCCGACGGCACGCTGGTGGCCCAGACCACGGCGTCCGGACTGGGAGTGCGGAATGAGTGAGCGGGTCGTCGTCACCGGCATGGGCGTCGTCGCGGCCAACGCGCACGGCCTGGACGCCTTCGAGCGGGCGCTGCGCGAGGGGCGGTCGGGCATCCGCTTCCACCAGAAGCTGCGCGATCTCGGGTTCGGCTGCCAGGTGGGCGGCGTGCCGGAGGTGAGCGAGGCGCTCAAGCGCGAGTACTTCTCGGAAGAGACGCTGAGGGCGCTCAACAGCAGCATGGTGTACGCCGGCATCGCGGCGATCGACTGCTGGCGCGACGCCGGGTTCACGGTGCCGGAGCCCGGCGGCGGCGAGGTGGACTGGGAGACCGGCGCGATCATCGGCACCGGGATCGGCGGCGTCGACACGGTCGGCGACTGGGTCGTCCCGCGCGTGAACGAGGGGAAGGTCCGGCGCCTCGGCAGCACGGCCGTCGAGCAGACGATGGCCAGCTCGGTGAGCGCGTGCGTGGGCGGCTTCCTCGCGCTCGGCGGGCAGGTGACGACCAACAGCAGCGCGTGCACGACCGGGACCGAAGCGATCGTGGACGCCTTTCACAAGGTGCGGGCCGGGCGTGCCGCGCGTATGATGGCGGGCGGCACCGAGGGGTCGTCGCACTACATCTGGGCCGGCTTCGACGCGATGCGCGTACTGGCGCGGCAGTCGAACGACAGGCCCGAGGCGGCGTCGAGGCCGATGAGCGCGACGGCCGGCGGCTTCGTGCCCTCGTCGGGCGCGGGGCTGCTGATGGTGGAGAGCCTGTCGTCGGCCAGGGCCAGGGGCGCGCGCATCTACGCCGAGATCCTCGGCGGGCACGTCAACTGCGGCGGCCAGCGGGGTGGCGGCAGCATGACGGCGCCCAACCCGGAGGGGGCGCGCCGGTGCGTGCTCGCGGCGCTCGCCCTCGCCGGGATCGGTCCCGAGCGCATCGACCTCATCAACGGCCACCTGACGGCGACGATGGCCGACCCGCTCGAAGTGGCGACGTGGCGGCGGGCGCTGGACCGAGGGCCTGACGAGTTCCCGTGGATCAACTCCACCAAGTCGATGGTCGGGCACGGGCTCGGCGCGGCGGGCGGCATCGAGGCGGTGGCCTCGGTGCTGCAGATCAGCCGGGGATTCGTCCACGGGTCGATCAACTGCGAGGACGTGCACCCGGACATCGCGCCGTTCGCGGCGAGGATTCCGCACGAGACCATCGACGTCGCGCCGCGGGTGGTGGCCAAGGCCAGCTTCGGGTTCGGCGACGTCAATGGATGCCTTATTTTTGGTAAATGGGAAGACGAACAGTAAGGAGAGCGAGATGGATAACGCCGCAGCGTTCGAGAAGGTCGTCGGGATCATCAAGCCGTTCGTGAAGAACCAGGAGGCGTTCGCCAAGCCGAGCGAGGGCACCCGGATCATCGAGGATCTCGGCGTGAACTCGGCCCGGCTCGTGGACATCATCCTGGCCTTCGAGGACGAGTTCGGCATCGAGGTCGACGACGAGTCGGCCGACAAGGTGCGCACGCTGGGCGATGCCGTCCAGATGATCCAGCGGAAGACCGCGCCCGCGCACTGACGGCCGATCGTGCTGCCTGTCAGAGCGCGCCTCGGACTGCGGGTGCAGGAGGTCCTGTCACAGGCGCTGATCCCGGTCACCTACTACGGCATCGTGGGGTGGCTGCGATACCGCCGGTACCGGGTCCCCGACCTCTCCCGGCTCCGCGCCGAGTTCGCGGCGCTCGACCGGGGCCGCCGCGGGCCGTTGCTGGTCTGCGCGAACCACATCACGCTCGTGGACTCGCTCGTCATCCAGTGGGCGCTCGCGCCCGGGTGGCGGCTGCTGGTCCGGCCGCGTTGGTTCATCTGGAACCTGCCGGACCGGCACAACATCTCGGCCACCTGGTTCCTGCGGACCCTCGGCTACCTCGGCAAGTGCGTGCCGGTCCTGCGGGAGGGGCCGCCGGAGGAGGCGCGGCGAACGCTCGAGAAGGTGGCGTTCCTGCTCGCGCGCGGCCAGTCGGTGCTGGTCTTTCCCGAGGGGGGACGCAGCCGGATCGGGCACGTGGACCTCGACCGGGTCATGTACGGCGTCGGACGGATGCTGCAGCAGGCGCCCGGCGCGCGCGTCCTGTGCGTATACGCCCGGGGCATCGGACAGCGCGAGCACAGCGACTACCCGCGGCCGGGTGAAACCTTCTTCGTGCGGCTCTCGGCGTTCGCGCCCTCCACGGCGCACCAGGGGATTCGGGCCGACCGCGACCTCGCGATGCAGATCGTGGGCCGCCTGGTCGAGATGGAGCAGGAGTACTTTGCACACGCGAACCTGGATCGGTAACGACATCGTTGATCTCGGCGAGCCGGGCGTGGCCGGCAAGGAGCTGGACCTGCGGTTCATGGAGCGGGTCTTCACGCCCGAGGAGCGCCGCCGCATCCTCGACGCCGCCGCGCCGACGCTCGCGCTGTGGCGGACCTGGTCGGCCAAGGAGACCGCCTTCAAGATTGCCAGCAAGCTGCGCGAGGGGGTGATCTTCGCGCACCGGCGGTTCGAGGTCGGCCCCGATCGGACGGGAGACTCGGATGGCGCGACCGGGCTGACGGCGGGCAACTGGGTCAGCGTGTGGTTCGAGGACCTCGAGGTGCAGGTCCGCTGGGAGACGGCCCTCGATTACATCCACTGCATCGGACGGCTGGCGCGGCGCGGCAGCGACCTCGCGCCGATCGGGCTCGAGGCTCCTCGCGGCCCGCGCCGCCTGCTCGCCGGCATCGTCAGCAACGGCCAGGGGCTCGGCGGCGCGCTGACGAGCGCCGAGCGCGCGTCGGTGCACTCGACGGCGTCGGAGCGCGCGCGGCTGCTCGCGCGGGAACTGATGGCGCGGTGGGACGTGCAGGGCGCCGAGATCGTCCGGATGTGGCGCGCGTGGAGATGGAGCCCGCCGGTCATCGCCCGCGAGGGAGAGCCGCTCGCGGGGTTCGACGTCAGCCTCTCGCACGACGGCCGGTTTGTCGCAGCGGCGTTGGTGGGGCCGGCGTAGCGACCCTTCAGGGTTGCCGGTTAGCGCAGGGCTGAAGCCCTGCGCTATCTGATGATTGTCGGATCTCTCCAGATAGCGCACGGCTTCAGCCGTGCGCCTCGCCGACCGCTGCCTCGCCCTACTTCTTCGGCGTCGCGAGAATCGTCGGGTCCAGCCCCTTCTTGAGCTGCGGCACGCCCTCCGTCATCCACACCGGCGCGGGTGCGCCCTTGAGATAGTGGTCGAAGAACTGGCGCATGCGGATCTGGAAGTCCTTCTGGTTCTCCTTCCGGCCGAGGTGGTGCGCCTCGTCCGGGTACGACAGCAGGATCACCTGCTTGCCCAGACGCCGGGCGGCCGCGTAGAACTCGAGGCCCTGTCCGTAGTCCACCGACCCGTCGGCCGTGCCCTGCAGGATCATGAACGGCGTCTTGATCTTCGGCGCGTTGTGCACCGGCGACTGGCTCTCGAACAGATCGTGTGCCGACCACGGGGTCGCGCCCGCGCCCATCCGCACCTGCCCCACCTCGGTGATGCCCTGCTGGATCGAGCCACTCGACCGGTACAACGTGTCGTAGAAGCTCGTCAGGTCCGTCGGCGGCGCCCCGGTCACCACGGCCGCGAAGATGTCGGTCTGCGTGACGATGAAGGACGACTGGTAGCCACCCCAGCTGTGGCCTTGAAGGCCGATGTGCGCCGGATCCGCGTACCCCAGCTCGATCACCTTCTTGACGGCGCTCGTCACGCAGTCGAGCGCGGATGAGCCGGGCCGGCCTATTTCGTAGCGCACGTCCGGCTGCAGCACGAGGTAGCCGTTGCTCGCGTAGGTGGACATGTGGGGCCGGTCGTCGTACACGGGGAACGAGAAGGTATGGTGCGTATCGGACATCAGCTCGTAAAAATAGACGAGCATCGGGTACTTCTTGCCCGGCTCGTACCCGGCCGGCAGCGTCAGCGTCGCCTGCAGGCGGACGCCTTTGCTGTTCTTGAAGTCGATGAGCTTCTTCGTGCCCCAGGCGAACTGCTTGAAGATGTCCGGCTGCGCGTCGGTCACCTGTCTGGGCGTCGCGAAGCGTTTGTCCGCGACCCAGTAGTTCGGGTACTCGTTGAACGTCTGCTCGGTGAACACCAGGCGGTCCGCGTTCTTGGCCGCGATGGGCGCGCCAATCGACTTGTCGAGCCACAGCAGCGACGAGGGCGACCCTCCGGCGACGAGCTCGGAGTAGCCGGACTTTTTCGTCCATTCGCCATAGGTCGAGAGCAGCAGCGGCTTGCTCACGTCGATGGGCTCCTGCCGGCCGCCGCCGCGCGCGCCGCCACCNNGCCCTCGCCCTTGGTCAGGCAGGTCGGGGCTCCGCCCGCAAGCGGAAGTGACCAGACGTCGTACCGGTCGTAGAGCAAGGCCGACTTGCCGTCGGAGGTGAACCCGGCCACGCCGTACACGGGCTTCTCGTAGTCGTGGTCGTCGTCGGCATTCACGAAGACGCGACCGCCGTCGATGGCCGTCTTCGCCGCCGTCTCCAGCTGGTACGAGTAGACGTGGCCGCCCTTCAAGTACAGGAACCACTTTCCGTCCGGCGACAGGCCCATCGTC
>PMKG01000123.1 GCA_003157675.1 Acidobacteriota bacterium | reverse complement strand
CGGCACCACGCCCACGATCTCGACCATCGCGGTGTCCCGGCCGAACTCCACGCGGTGACCGACCGCACCGTGGCTGGTCTGGAAGTAGCGGAGCGCAAAGCTCTCGCTGACGATCCCCACCGCAGGAGCCCCGAGGCCGTCATCTTCGGCGAAGTCCCGGCCGGCAAGGAGCGGAAGGCCCACCGTGGTGAAGTAGCCGGGGCTCACGGCGTCGACCGACGCCCAGGGTTCTTCGTCGGATCGCGCACGGTACCCTTCGATCTCCACCGACGACTGCCAGGAACTGTTGGTCATCGGGGCGAACGCGGTGCAGGCGGCCGAGCGAACGCCCGGCAGGGCGGTCAAATCGCGCCGCAGGTCGTCGAGCACGGCTCGAGCCCGCGGGACGTCGTAGCCGCTGAGCGACGGATCCACGGCGAAGCTCAGGAGACCCTCCGTCCGGAATCCCGGGTCGAGCGCCTTGAGGTTGTAAAGGGTCCGCACGAAGAGGCTGGAGGCGGTCACGAGCAGCAGGGCCAGCGCAATCTGCGCGATGACCAGGNNGTGGCGGCCAGGGCGAATGCCGCGGCACGCCAGTCGGGATCGGTGGACACCTGCGAGCCGGCGACGACGGGAAGGAGCGACACCAGCAGGGGCATGGTCCAACTCGCGACCAGCAGGCCGGCCACGCCGCCGGCCNNTGTTCGTGCAGGCAATCAGCAGAATGAGACCGACCAGGCCGAGGAGCACCGCGAAGGTGGCCCGAGCCTCCTGGCGGTTCTCGAGGCGACCGTGGCCGCCAGGCAGGAGCACCAGGCGCTTCTCCTGGAAGAGCTGCTGCACGCGTGCCGACGCCCGCGGGAACTCCCGGAGCTCCTGGTCGAGGGCCTGGCGGTACCCCACGCTTGCGGCCGCCATGGCCCGCTCCACCGTCAGGCCGTCGCGAAGACGGGCGAACACCGTGAGCCAGCGGCTCCGCCGATTCTCCAGGTCGTCCCAGGTGGGCGTCAGCTCGGCTTTCATCATGAGCGGGACGAAGACGTCGGGATCGTAGTCTCTCGCGACGCTCCGGAATCCGGCGGGCCCGACGCCGACGATCGTCATGGGGAACCCGTTCACGAGAACGGTCCGGTCGAGCACCGTCGGACTCGACGCGAAGCGCGAGACCCAGTAGCGGTAGCTCAGCATGACGACGGGATGGCTCCCGGGCACGCGGTCGTCGGCTGGGCTGAAGGCGCGGCCCAGCGTCGCGCGCAGCCCCAACACGCCGAAGTAGTTGCCGGACACGAGCTCAGCCCGAAGGTGCTCCGCCCGACCGCCGGCGACCAGCGTCGCTTCGGCCCCGAAACGGGCGATCACCCCGTCGAAGGCCGCCGTCATGCTCCGGAGATCCCGATACATCGGGTACGAGAACGTCTGGTTGCCCAGCGTCCGTCCCGGAAATGCGCCGGGATCATCGAGCAGGACCAGTCGATCGGGATCCCGCACCGGCAGCATCCGCAGCAGGACCTGGTCGAACACGCTGAACACCGCGGTGTTGGCGCCGACGCCCAGGGCCAGCGTCAGGACGACGATGGCGGTGAAAGCGGGGGTCGTGCGAAGCGACCGCAGCGAGTAGCGAAGGTCCGTGAGCAGGCCGTTCATGGTCGCGTTCGTCCAATGCAGACTCCGTGCCGCGCGCCCCCCGAGGCGGGCAGCCTGACATGCGCGTTTCCGGGCCAGAGAATGAGCGCGTGTCGCGGCGGCGGCCCAATTCCGCCATGGTGCTATGCCAGGTTGTTCGCCTGCGGGACGAGGTTGTTCGACGGTGAACAGCGTACGGCGTAGGCCGTAACGCGCAAGGCGCTAGAAATAGAACAACTGCAGCTGCGCCAGCACCTGCGTCCGGTCCGGCAGTCCGTCGATGTGCTGGCGGCCGGCCGTCACCTTGATGTTCCGCTGGTGGCCCTTCATCCAGTAGGCCACGCCAGCCTGCCAGATGTACTGCCCGGGCGTCAGCGGATTGGCGAACGTCTTCCTCGAATACTGCACGACCGGCGACACCTTGCCCTTGAGCAGGTGGACCGCCGCCTCGATGAGGTAGCTGTCCTGCTTGGCCAGCGTGGGCAGGAACGTGCCGCCGTCGAACCGTATCCAGTCGAACTGCGCGGTCACCGCCTGTTCACCGTTGCCAAACGGCTGCTCGACGAAGGCGTCGGCCGCAAGCGAGTGGTACTCCTTCTGCGTGTCGAAGCCGGCGCCGATGGCCACGACGCACTTGTTCCCCTGCCAGGTGCCGCCGTAGAAGAAGCCGGTGTCCGCGGCGAAGGGATACCAGACCGCCCGGCCGGCAACCCGGAAGCTGTCGCGCGCCTCGGGGCCGCGCACGCCCTGGAAGACGCCGAGCCGGTACTCGAAGTGGTCCAGCGGGTAGCCCCGCACCTCCGCGCCGTAGTCGCGGCCCACCCGCGATCCGAGCGGCGTGCTCTCGGTGAACGTGTACGGACCGTAGTCGATCGGCAGCAGCGTGGTCGCCGACTGACCGTGGTTGTGCGAGAGCGGCACGAGGATCATCCCGGCGTCCACCATGAACTCTTTGCGCTCCGTGAACGTGAAGAACGCGTCCTGCATGTAGACGTTTCCCGCGTCCTTGGCGCCCGTCGGATTGGTCCCGAGGTCCGGCGTCGCCTTCCCGAGATTCGGATCGTCGGTCTCGACGAAGAACGTCCACTTGTCCGAGATCTTCCCGCCGAACATGATCCGCAGCCGCCGCAGGTACACGTTCTTCGACTCGCCGGTCCCGTCAGGCGTATCGAGGACTTCGAGCTGGGGCTGGGCGAGGAACCCGATCTTCAGGCTGGCCTTGCCGTCCTTGCTGTCGATCTGCCACTGCGCGGCGGCGGGTCGGGACGCGGCGAGCACCATGCAGACACCGGCGGATGCGATCAGCATCACAGCGGCGGCTCGTCTCATTGGCTTCTCCTTCTGGTCGCACGACGGCACGTCTGAATGGCGACGCGGGTGTCTTGACACAATTTTTCTAGTCTCACCACGCCGAGCCCGGGATGCAAGTCAAAAGCCGGAGCGCCCGGGACGCCGACGAAGCGGCCCGTCGACTGGCTTGGCAGGCGGGGACCTATTCGCTACCATCGAATCATATCCTTCAGACGGAGGTTCCCGACGCCGGCCACGAGGCCGGCGACGGCGTCGATCACCCTGCTGCAGCGACCGGAGGACACCTCATGGCGGATACCAAGCCCCCGGTGGCCGACACCACTGAAGCCCAGATCGCGGTGCACTGGAAGGAGGAGGAGTACTACGCGCCTCCGGCGTCGTTCGTCGCCCAGGCGAACCTCACGGACCCTTCGGTCAACGAGCGCTTCGACGAGAAGCACTTCCCGGAATGCTTCGACGAGTACGCCGAGATGCTGACCTGGTACGAGCGCTGGCGGACGACGCTCGACGCGAACGACCCGCCGTTCTGGAAGTGGTTCGTGGGCGGCAAGCTGAACGTGAGCTTCAACTGCATCGATCGCCACCTGGCCAGGCACCGGAACAAGGCGGCGATCATCTCGGTGCCGGAGCCGGAAGACGAAGACCCGGTGACGATCACCTACCAGGAGCTGTTCGTCCGCGTGAACGAGTTCGCCGCGCTGCTGCGCGACTTCGCGGGGCTCAAGGCGGGCGACCGCGTCACGATTCACATGCCGATGGTCGCCGAGCTGCCCATCTCCATGCTGGCGTGCGCCCGCCTGGGCGTCATCCACTCGGTCGTCTTCGGCGGCTTCAGCGGCGAGGCGTGCGGCATGCGGGCGGCGGACTCGGGCAGCCGCGTGCTCATCTACATGGACGGTTACTACCGCAGCGGCAAGCTGATCGATCACAAAGCCGCGGCCGAAATCGCCGTCGCGACGGCGGCGAGGGAGGGCCAGCAGGTCGACAAGGTCCTGGTCTGGAGGCGCTACCCCGGGAAGTACTGCTCGGCGGCGCCCATGGTGGCGGGCCGCGATTTCTTCGTCGACGACGTGCTGAAGCAGTTCCGCCGCGCGCGCGTGGACCCGGTCCCGATGGACGCCGAGGCGCCGCTGTTCCTGATGTACACCAGCGGCACCACGGGGAAGCCGAAGGGCTGCCAGCATCGCACCGGCGGATACCTGGCCTACGTCACCGGCACGTCGAAGTACATCCAGGACATCCACCCGGAAGACACCTACTGGTGCATGGCCGACATCGGGTGGATCACCGGCCACTCGTACATCGTCTACGGGCCGCTCGCGCTGGCCGCCACGTCGGTCATCTACGAAGGCGTGCCGAACTATCCGGACGCGGGGCGCGTCTGGCGGATCGCCGAGCGCCTCGGCGTCAACATCTTCCACACCTCGCCGACGGCCATCCGGATGTTGCGGAAGGCCGGGCCCGACGAGCCGAAGAAGTACGGCTACCACTTCAAGCACATGACCACGGTGGGCGAGCCGATCGAGCCGGAGGTGTGGCGCTGGTATCACTCCGAGGTGGGCAAGGGCGAGGCGGTCATCGTCGACACCTGGTGGCAGAC
>PMKG01000078.1 GCA_003157675.1 Acidobacteriota bacterium | reverse complement strand
GCCGGATGTGCTGCTCGCGCGTCGCGAGGGTGAGCACGAAGCCCGGACGGCCCTCGGTGTCGTTCGTCATGCCGACGAACCGCCCTGGCATCTGCCGCATGCAGCGCTCGGATGCGGCGAGCACGCCGCAGTAGGGGCCGCCGAATCCGACCGGCACGCCGAACGCCTGCATCTCGGCGGCGACGATGTCGACGCCGAGACTGCCGGGCGGGGTCAGCAGGCCCATCGCCACCGGCTCGTTCACGACCACCACGCTCATCGCGCCGGCGGCCTTCGCGATCTCGACGATCGGACGCGGGTCTTCGATGACGCCGAAGAAGTTCGGGTACTGGAAGATGATGGCGGCCGCGCCCTTCGAGGCCTCGGCGAGCTCAACCCGGTCGATCGAGCCGTCCGGTCCGTAGCCGACTTCGACGACGGCGAGCCCCAGGTTCTGCGCGTAAGTGGCGAGCACCTCGCGGTAGTGCGGGTGCACGTTTCGCCCGACGACGATGCGCTCGCGTTTGACCAGGCGGCAGGCCATCATGGCGGCCTCCGCCATGGCGGTGCTGCCGTCGTACATCGAGGCGTTCGCGAGGTCGGTGCCCATGAGCTGGGCGACCAGCGTCTGGAACTCGAAGATCGCCTGCAGCGTACCCTGGGCGATCTCGGGCTGATACGGCGTATAGGCCGTGTAGAACTCCGAGCGCAGCAGGAGCTGGTCGATGAAGCTCGGCGCGAAGTGGCGGTACGCGCCGGCGCCGAGAAATGACGCCGTCGTCGACGAGTCGGCGTTCTGGCCCGCGAGGGCGCCGAGGTGCGCCATCAGGTCGGGCTCGGAAAGCGCCGGCGGCAGGTTCAGGTCGCGCTGGAGCCGGACGGCCGCGGGAACCGGTTCGAACAGCGCGTCGATGCTCGGGACGCCGATCGCCTCGAGCATCCGGCGCGCGTCCTCGGGAGTGTTGGGGATGTAGCGGTGCGTCACTTGGTCAACTCGGAGTACTGGGCCGCGCCGAGCAGCTGCTGCGCCTCGGCCGGGTCCGCCGGCTTGATGACGGCCATCCAGCTGCCGTGGGCGTCCTGGTTGATGACTTCCGGCTTCTCGGCGAGGCCGGCGTTGACTTCCACGATGGTCCCGGACATCGGCGCGAAGACCTCGGAGACGGCCTTTACCGATTCGACCGAGCCGATCTGCTCGCCCTTCTTCACGGCGCGGCCGATCTCGGGCAATTCGAGAAAGACGATGTCACCGAGCTGCTTCTGGGCGTAGTCGGTGATGCCCATGCGGCCGGTTGCGATCTCGATCCACTCGTGGTCGTTGGTGTACTTGTACGTGTCCGGATACATCGCTCACCTCTCTGATCGGTGGTAGAACGGCAACGTGACAACGCGGGCCCGCGCCAGGCGGCCCTCGACATCCACCTCGAACGGCGTGCCGGGCGCCGCATGAGCGGCCGGCAGACGGACGAATCCAATCGGCTTCCTCAGAAACGGCGTCTCGGCGCCGCTGGTCACAGCGCCGACTTCGACGCCGCCGACGAGCGCGGCGCGGCCGCGGGCCGCGACGATCGGGTCGAGCATCTCGAAGCCCACGACCGAGCGGCTGACGCCGCCCGCCTTCTGAGAGGTCAGGGCCTCGCGGCCGATGAAGTCTCCCTTGTCCCAGTCCACGAGATCCTCGAGGCCAGCCTCGAGCACGGTTGTCGTCTCGTCGATATCGATGCCGACGAGTCGCAGGCCGGCTTCGAGACGCAGCGTGTCCTGCGCGAGCAGGCCTACGGGCACCACGTCGTCCGGACCGCCTTCCTGCAGGATCGCCGTCCACAGCTTCGGCGCGGCCTGGGGCGGCACCAGCGTCTCGTAGCCATCCTCCCCGGTGCAGCCGGTGCGCGCAATGGTGACCCGGACGCCGCCGACTTCCCCGTGCATGAACGCGCCGGGCTCGAGGTCGCCGAGCACCAGGCTCGTCAGCCCCTGCAGCACGTCACCCGCCGCCGGTCCCTGGACCGAGACCCCAGCGTAGCGGGAGCTGGTGTCGAGCACGGCCACGTCGCCACACGTCTTCACCTGCTCGACGATCCACGCGACATCGCACCCGACGCCCGCGGGGTCCACGACGAGCAGGAAGTGGCTGCCGCCCAACCGATGTACGACCACCTGGTCCACGAGCGTGCCTGCAGGCGTCGTCAGGACCGAGCGCTGGGTCTCTCCCGCCTTGAGCCTGGAGGCGTCGTTGCTCGTGATGCGCTGGACCGCCGCGAGGGCGTCCCGGCCGGCCAGTTCCACCTGGCCCAGGTGGCTGATGTCGAGCAGGCCGGCGCGCGTGCGAACGGCCAGGTGCTCGTCGACGGCGCCCGCGAATTCCTCCGGCAGCTCCCACCCGGCCGACGCGCCCATCCGGCCGCCGCTTGCCCGATGCCAGCCGTTCAGCGCCGTCTTTCGCAGGGCCGGGATGGGCTGAGGCATCGGATGGTCAGGCAAGAGGGGCGGACACGCGACAGTCGCCTAACACTACTATGCGATCGGGCGGGGGTCAAGACGGCCGGGGCGGGTTGGAGGCGGCACTCACACGGCGCGGTACGAGCCGGCGGCGGACGGCAGCGTGCGACTGTCGCCCGCCGCCGCCGATTCGACTCACGGCATCTCGAGCGCGAAGAAGACCAGCACGAAGCCGACGCCGGCCACCCGAAGCAGTTCGGCCTGCGCCTCGTCCGGCGACACCGCACTGATGCGACGCGCTCCTCGCAGAATGGCCACGATATAGAGCAGTAGCGCCAGCGCGACGAAGACAGCGCCCTGCCTCGCATCAGGCGACAGCATCACCGGCCGCAGAGCCCGATGCACGAAGGCCGCCATCGTGAGCGATGCCGCGCTGGCGCACCAGAACCGTGCTCCTGTCAAACGGTCACCCTCGCGTCGCAGACCCCGTCGTAAAGCATCGACGCCATCAGCGAGAGCAGCGCATACACTCCGGACGTCACGCCAAAACTGAAGATCCCGAACAAGGCCGACCCGATTCCCAGCATGTACATCAGGAGCCTGAGATCTCGGCACGTGAGCGGCGCCGGTTCGACGTAGCCTCCGAAGTCGTCGCCCGGCTTCTGGCGTACGTGACGAACAGCCGGACCCCGATCGGGTTGGTTCCGGTCGATTCGGGCAGCGAGTCTGAGAAGGCCTGGCGCGGACTTCCGCATGACGGTGGTGATGCCCTTCTCGGACGCGATGTCGAGGGCTTCGCCCATCTCC
>PMKG01000190.1:3472-3602 GCA_003157675.1 Acidobacteriota bacterium | reverse complement strand
ATGGACTCGACCGTCCGGCACGGGCGAGGCGCGATCGATGAGCAGGCTCGCGCTTGGGCGGCTTCTCACCGACGGCGGACAGGACCTGGTGGAGTACGTGCGGCGGATTCGCCGGTTACTCGGGGTATGC
>PMKG01000190.1:0-3444 GCA_003157675.1 Acidobacteriota bacterium | reverse complement strand
TCATGAAGAACCTGTTCGCCCGTTTCATCAAGGAAGAGGAAGGCCAGGACCTGATCGAGTACGCGCTGCTCGCGGCGCTGCTCGCCGTGGCCCTCGCGGCGGGAATCACGACCTTGAAGGGGCAGATCGGAACCGTCTTCACGAACGTCGGCGCGGCGCTGGCTTCGTAGAATCGGTGCCTGGGCCGTCCGGGGCACTCTGGACGCCCCAGTCGTCACGGTGTCGGAGCATGGACTCGAACGTCCGGCACGGGCGAGGCGCGATCGATGAGCAGGCTCGCGCTTGGGCGGCTTCTCACCGACGGCGGACAGGATCTGGTAGAGTACGCGCTCCTGGTCGGCCTGCTTGTCGTCGCGATCGCCGTGGCCGTCTCGACCCTCGTCACTGGCAATCGGCGCGAAGTTTTCCGCCATAGCGGCGGTGTTCTAATGGGCACGATGGCGTGAACATGAGCATTCTGGCCATGATCAGTCCTGCTGCCGGCGCTGCTGGTGCGTTGTCCCTGGCCGCGTGCGCGTTCGACGTGCGGACCCGCCGGATTCCGAACTGGTTGACATTTGCAGCGGCAGCTCTCGGGCTGGCCTTTCATCTGACGGTGAATGGAGCCGCCGGGGCGGGCTCGAGCCTCGCCGGACTGGGCGTCGGCGGCGGCCTCTTCTTCCCGCTCTTCGCTCTTGGCGGCATGGGGGCTGGTGACGTGAAGCTGATGGCCGCCCTCGGCGCGTGGCTCGGCCCGACGGGCGCCGCGTGGACGGCGCTCTACGCCGCCCTCGCCGGCGGCGTCATGGCGGTCGTTGTCGCCCTTGCCAGGGGATACATGCGCACCGCGTTCGAGAACGTCTGGACGCTTCTTGGATTCTGGCGTATCGCGGGCATCCGGCCGCTCGACGGTCTGACGCTCCAGACGAGCAGGAGCCCCAGGCTGCCCTACGCGCTGCCGATCACCGCGGGTCTGTTCGCGACGCTCTGGCTCCACTGACGGACCGCCGGCGCGTCGCGTCGAGGTTGTCTATGAACCGGGAAGTCCGCACGCTCCTCGTTCTCGTCGTCGCCTTGGCCGCGGCCGGCGTGGCCAGCTTTGCCGTGTACCGCGCCATCCAGCATATGCCGGTGAAGGAGGTCGAAGTCGCCACCCAGCAGGTCGTCGTGGCCGCCAAGGCCCTGCCGGTCGGCGCGCTCGTCGGCCCCGGCGACGTCCGCCTCGTCGCCTGGCCGACCAGGAGCCCGGTCCCGGGCGGATTGGCGAAGGTCGAGGATGCCGTTGGGCGCGGCCTTCTGAACCCCGTGGCCGAAAACGAGCCGCTGACCGACAGCAAGCTCGCGCCGCGCGGGGCGGGCGCCGGTCTTCCACCGACAATTCCCATGGGCATGCGCGCCATCTCGGTGAAGGTGGACGAGGTGGTCGCGGTGGCCGGCTTCACCGTGCCTGGCACGCGCGTTGACCTGCTGGTGACCGTCCCCGACCAGCAGGAGTCGAAGACGCGGACCATCGTCAGCAACGTCGAGGTCCTCACGGCGGGTACGCGGTACGACCAGGCGGAAGCCAGGGATGGCAAGCCGATCCAGACCACGGTCGTCACACTGCTCGCGACGCCCGAAGACGCGGAGAAGATCGCCCTCGCTTCGTCGGCCGGCAAGGTCATCCTCGTGCTGCGAAACCCGCTCGACAACGCCCCGACCGTCACGCAGGGGATCGGCTTGGCCGGGCTCACCGGGTCGCCCGCGCCGCCGCCAACCGTCGTCAGGGCGTCCGAGAGCCGGAGGATCGTGAAGGTGGAGCCCCCGCCTCCGCCGCCCAAGCCATACACGGTTGAAACCATCAGGGCCGCCAAGCGGACCGAGGAGACCATCAAGTGACTCGCCAACTCTCCAGCCTCGTAATGGTGCTGGCCGTTCCGGCGCTGCTGGCGGCGCAGGCGCTTCCGCAACAGCCCTCGGCCACGTCCCCGGCCGGCCAGGCGCCGGCAACAGTCGTGTCCGATGCTTCGGCGCACGTCGATCGGATCCTGCTCACCGCCGGTCGGTCGAGCGTGCTGACCACCGACTTCGACATCACGCGGATCGCCGTCACTAACCCGGCGGTCGCCGACGCCACCGCCGTGCAGTCGCGCGAGGTGCTCCTCGACGGCAAGAGCGCCGGCACGGTCAGCCTGATCATCTGGGGCGCCGGGACTCGGAGGCAGTTCGACCTCGTCGTCGAGCCGGGCGTCAGCACGCTCCAGCAGCAGCTCCAGGCGCTCTTCCCCGGCGAGGACATCAAGGTCGACTCGAACGAGGACGCCGTGATCCTGTCCGGCCGGGTCTCGAGCACGACCGTGATGCTGAAAGCGGGCGAGATCGCGAGGGCCAGCTCCTCGAAGGCCAAGGTGATGAACATGCTCCAGCTCCCCGGAGCCAGCGGGAGCAAGCAGGTGATGCTGCAGGTCCGCTTCGCCGAAGTGAACCGCAACGCCGTGCAGGAACTGGGCGTGTCGTTCTTCACCGGCCCCAACGGCTACGAGAACTTCATGGCCAGGTCCACCACGCAGCAGTTCGCGGCGCCCGACTTCAACACGTCTGCCGATCCCTCGCAACTGACGTTCAGCGACTTCCTGAACCTCTTCGTCTTCAACACGAAGCACAATCTCGGCGCCGTCATCCGTGCGCTCCAGACCAAGGGGTACTTCCAGAGCCTGGCCGAGCCGAACCTGATTGCCTACGACGGCCAGGAGGCCAGCTTCCTGGCGGGCGGCGAGTTCCCGGTCCCGGTGGCTCAGGGTCTCGGGGGCGCGATCTCGATCCAGTGGAAGGAGTTCGGCGTGCGCCTGAAGTTCACGCCGACAATCGCCGGCGACTTGATCCGCCTGAAGGTGGAGCCCGAGGTTAGCAGTCTCGACTTCAACAACGGCATCACGCTGCAGGGCTACCGGATTCCCGCGCTCATCACGAGGCGGGCGCAGACCGACGTGGAGCTTCGCGACGGGCAGTCGTTCGCCATTGCGGGCCTGCTCAACAACATCACGCAGGAAAACGGGGCGGCGATCCCGTGGCTCTCGAGCCTCCCGATCATCGGCAACCTGTTCAAGAGCAAGTCCGACCAGAAGCAGCAGACCGAGCTGATGGTGCTCATCACGCCGCAGCTCGTGCAGCCGCTCGAGCCCGACGAGGTGCCGTCGCTCCCGGTGAACCCGAAGCGGTTCATCCCCAGCAAGGGCATCGGCTCCCAGCTCCAGGGCGGGGGCGGCCTGGTGGACGCGCCACCGGTGAAGAAGGACGACAAGCCAGCGCCGGTCCCGCCGGTGAAGAAACAGTAGATCTGGAGGAACCTCGTGCAGGTCATCGTCGTCGGGGACGCGGACAAGAGCCTGGAGGCGCTGCTCAAGCAGCCCAACCGGACCGTGGTGTGGCTGGACGAGTCGACGGCCGCCAAGCGGAAGCCTGCGCTCGGCGAGATCTTCGTCATCG
>PMKG01000112.1 GCA_003157675.1 Acidobacteriota bacterium | reverse complement strand
AGACGCGGATCTCCTTGCCGGCGGCCGGCGACATGGCCGTGGCGCGGTAGTAGCGCGCTTCCCGGCGGATGGCGATGCTCCGCCCGAAGAGCTGGCCGTAGGTCCTGAGCCCACCGCGATTGCCCTTGCGGAAGACCATCGTGGCGGCGATCAGTGCGGCAGCGGCCGGCCATGAGAAGACGATGCCGACGATCGCGGCAAAACCGAGGAGCTGGGTGTACCGGGCGATCAGCGCCAGAAGGCCGGCGCAGGCGTTGCCCGGTGTGCGAAATGCCTGTTCGAGCGACGTGGCCGCCTGCGTCAGTTCGTTCAGCAGCTCCTGGTCTTCGAGCGGACCAATCCCGGTGCTCTGAAGCGAAGCCCGGATCAGGCGCGAGTAGACGCGGCCGTCGATCCGCCTTGACAGCAGCTCACCCAGCGAAACCTGGAGCGGCGCCAGGATCTGCTGGACGACGAACGCGGCGGCGGCGAGCATGAAGGCCAGCACCAATGCCTGCCACTCCGCCGACCCAACGCCGCCGGTCACGGCCGCGGGCACGCGGCCGATCATCACGCTGGTCGCCAGGACGAACACGACCGGAAGCAGCCCGAGCAGCAGGTTGGCGATGGTCAGGACCGCCACAAGGCCCGCCCCTCCTGAAGGGACAAGGGCGGCGATGCGCAGATAGCTCCTGGCGACGTCGACGACGCCGCGGACATATGTCCTCATGGGCAAATCCTGTGTCGACCGGCGGAGGACACATTTTATCAGCAGAGCACGTGTCTTCCATTCAGGAGATAGCGGCTCGACGACTATTCAAACGACGCCGCGACGTCTCAGGACGGGTTGCCGAACCCGAAGCGTGCCGACAACTTGCCGGCGAATTCGGCCCGCACAGCGGCGGCGTCCTCGCGCGACAGCTCGAGCTCGGTCGCGATTTCGTCGACGGTGGCCGTCTCGGTGCCGCTGATCGAATCGTCTGCGGCGCAGATCCGGTAGCACGCCCGCAGGACCGTGATCCGCTGATCCATCGTCGAGTGATCGCGGAACTCGCGCGCCACCAGGTAGTCGCTCGTGCCGCCGGTCGTCTTCTCCTGCAGCTTCGCCATCTCCGCCACCAGGATCGCCTGCGATGGATCGAGCCCCGACTCCGTGAGGACCTGCTCCATTGCCGCGGTTTCCGCGTCGCTGATCTCCAGGTCCGCGTATGCGGCTCGCGCGAGCATATATGCCATCCCGGCAAGAAGCCTGGCCTGATCCGCGGGCAGGGCCTCGAGGCGTGTCACGATACGGCGGACGGCGTCCGTCTCGGCCGAGAGATCCGGTCCGGTGGGAGCCGCGGCGGGAGCGGGCTGCCCCGGCCGACTGGCCAGGAAGCGCAGGAATGACACGGGCGACTCCTTCGATATTGCCTGACAGCGAAACGGCTGGACGCGTTGCCGGCGACGACGCGATGCCCGGCCGGCACGTGGCTCAGGAGTGGGTGAACAGAAGGTGAAGTTCCATGATGCCGTGGTCGTCAACGGACAGGACCGCGAAGCTCGTGGGCCGCTGAACCGACCAATCCGAGAACAGGATCGGCAGCTCCCCGCTGACCGCGATCACACCTCCCTGTCGCGTGGCCTGCAGGCCTATTGTCACGGTCCTGGTCACGCCGTGGAGGGTGAGCGCGCCCGTGGCGTCGACCTTCACGATCGTACCTTCGGCGGGCAGCGTACCGAGGTTTATAGGTTGGATCGTCTTGAACATGGCCGTGGTAAACGTGTCCGTCTGTATCGCCTGGCCCTTCAGCTGTCCGTCGCGTTCAGGCTGGTCGCTCGTTAGGGCGGTCATGTCGGCCGTCACCTGAACGTTGTCGATGACGGCCCCGGCGAGCGTCATCGACCCGGTGAGCCTGGTCGTCCGACCCACGGCCGTATGCCCTCCGACGCCGACGAGTTGCTCCTGGACGCGGTAGCCGACGAACGACGCCGTGCCGTCGTCGATGGTGCCGAGGGTCGTGTTGACGGTCCACGTTCCATCCAGCGAAGCGGGGGCGGCGACGGCATTGCCAGGCAACACCGGCGGTGCGGCGGCTACAGCGGACGGGCTGGCGGGACCGATGAGGATGTACCACAGGCCGTAAGCTCCGCCGGCGACACCTGCGATCACAACCACGATCAGCGCGACCATCACGATTCTTCGGTTGCGGCGAAACCAGGATCCGCTGCTGGTCTGGCCGGGTGACCTTGTGCTCATCGAAAGCGACCTCAGGATTCACTTGCCTCCGGGCGGCGGGCGAGCGCTCGCGGCGCCGGGACGATTCACTTCCTTCAGATACGACTTTTTCATGCGAACGGACCGGCGCCGCCCGTCAGGCGCGACCACTCGCCACGCCCGACTCGCGGTCCGGAATGCAGGGCTCTCCCTCAATCGTGCCGATCCGCTAAGGCTCGCCGGACTCGGTCCCGACACCTCACGCGACAGCTCGTCCGGGCCTGCCTTTGCTCGGGCCGCATCGCTTCCGGAGACGACATGCCGAACATCGCCTGGGACCCTTCAATGACGACGGGTGTAGACAGCCTGGACGACCAGCACCGCCAGCTGATCTCGTGGCTCAATGACCTGCTTGCGGCAATGAGCATGGGCCGTGGCCGGGCCGAATTGGCCGGCCTGCTCGATCAGCTCGGGTCCTACACCGTCACGCACTTCGGCAAGGAAGAGGTGTGCATGGCGAAGAACAACTGCCCCGTTGCCTCACAGAACGTCGCCGCCCACAAGGACTTCATCGTGACGTTCACGTCCTTCCGAGAGGAATTCGACCGCGACGGCGCCACCGCCCACCTCGTCGTGCGCATCGAGACCGAACTGATGCGATGGCTGACAAGCCATATCAAACGCACCGATGCCCAGCTGGCGCACTGCGTAAGGCCCGCCTGACAGGAGAAATCCGGCCGGCGCTGGGGCCCTGGGAGCCGCAGCCCGAGGCGAAAGCGGTCCCTGCACGCGGCGCGGGCGTAGTTGCGATACCTGAACACTGGCGCCGGGACCTTCGTATGGCCGACTNNCCACCTTCTGTTCAGGTTTCTTCGTCTTGCGCACCTAACTGCACATAACCAGTCTCGCAATACGCTTCGTGGACGCGTATCCTCCCCGAACGGGTGGTTGCCACGGGAAACAGACTATGACGAGTGGCCCTTGGCGTGAAGCAAGGGTCTGGGAGATGGTCCTCCCGTCGCGACCGACACGAGCCTCTACCCGTCCGGAGGAGTCATTAGTGCGGTTCTCAAGCCCAACGCGTGCCATCGGCGTGCCTCTTGCCATCGTTTTCGGCCTGGCGTTCTTTGCCGTGTCGATGACTGTGCAGGTCCCGACGGTGCACGCAGCCTCCGGCCCGCTCGATGCTCAGGCTTCTGAACTCGTTCGCCTGATCAACGGAGCCAGGAGTGCTGCCGGCCTGGGCCCGCTCGTCATCGACACGAATCTCGCGTCGAAGGCTCGCGACGGATCCATTCCCTGCCCGGACAATGCCGCCAAGACGATCGCCGGCCGAGCCCAGGATTTCGCGGCTTACAGCCAACAAAGCCACGCTTTGCGCCTTTGCAACGCCGCTGGTTATGCCGTCTCCGGCACGCTGTTTGTAGGGACTCTGCAATCGGCCTGGGGTTACGGGAGCGTCGGCGAGATCCTCGGGTACAACGGCGGCTACGGCAACGGCGCCTATCTCTGGCAGTACTCGTCGAAGTCTCTCTGGCAGAGTTGGACCTATGCCACCACCGGCCACATGATGGCCGGCTGGATGTCGTCGTCGCCTCACCGCAACATCATCCTGGGCGGATACGACCGGGTCGGCTGCGGCGGTTGGGCAAGTTCCGCCGGGACCTACTACTACGCCTGCGAATTCTCCAGGGGTGGCGGCTACGCCACTCGCGCGGCCCCAACGGGTTCGCCATTCAGCAACCCTCTGCCCACTGCCAAGCCGGCCCCGCCCGCACCCACCGCACCCCCGGCGGGAGGCGGAGGAGGTGGAGGATCGGGTTCCGGCGGCGGTACCACACCGACGCGGGCACCGACGAGCGCCCCCACCGCCACGCCCACGAGCACTCCCACTGAAACACCAACCGCGGCGCCGACTCTCCTCGCCGTGGCCGTCCCGGTGGCCGCCGCGACTGTCACGCCTGACCCACTTGCCGCCCTGGCGCAGAGTCGGGATGACATGCTGCCGCCGGCCCGAAACGCCGGTTTCGCATCCGCGATGCTCCAGCTGGCCGCGGCCGCGGCCGGCTCGGTTTCGGCCCTCGCGGCTGCATTCCTCGCGATCGTGTCATTGCGCAGGCGCCGCCGGGAGAGCGCCCTCTAGTTTTCGCAGACACTCTCCGGTCAGGACGCGACCTGCGCTGCCCCGCGCCCTCGCCCTGAAACGGATCGAGCGCGACCCGAGCTCATGCTCGTGGTCGCGCTCGTGCTTTGTGTCCGCCGTCCAAACCCTGGCCGATTGGGTCCGATCCCTACTTGTCGCGGAACCGGAGGGATGAAACGACCAGGAGTGCGCCGAAGGCGATGACGACGACGGGCCAGGTGATGTTGAGATCGAAGTTCGGATCCACCTGGTGCCAGGCCAGCATCCCGCCTACCAGGATCAGGAGAAGCCCGAAGACCAGGCTGGGGCCGCCGTAGCTGCGGTACTCGTGGCGCTCGGCGCGCT
>PMKG01000013.1 GCA_003157675.1 Acidobacteriota bacterium | reverse complement strand
CGGTGTTGGCGGCGACCGTGATCGTGACGCTTCCCGTCCCTGTCCCGTTCGTCGGACTGATCGTGACCCAGGTCGTCGTGCTCAACGCGGACCACGCGCAGGTCGTCCCGTTCGTCGATACGGTCACCGTGCCTGTTCCGCCTGTTGCGAGCGTCGAGAGCGAGCTCGCTGACAGGGCGAACGTGCACGACAGCGCGGACTGAGTCACGGTGAACGTCTGGCCGGCAAGCGTCAGCGTGGCGGTTCGCGCGGCACCAGTATTGGCGGCCGCCGTCATCGTGATCGTACCTGAACCGCTGCCGCTGGCCGGGGTCACCGTCAGCCACGTCGAGTCGCTCGTCGCGGTCCAGCCGCAAGTCGACGTGCTGGCCGTCACTCCGACGCTGCTCGTGCCGCCGAGGGCCGCGGCACTCCACGACGTGGAGGCCAGCGCGTAGGTGCAAGTCAGCGCAGCCTGGGTCATGGTATAGGTCTGTCCCGCAATGGTGAGCACGGCAGCGCGAGCCGACCCGGTGTTGGCCGTCGCGGTCACCGTGACCGTCCCGGACCCTGTACCGCTCGTCGGACCGGCCGACGCCCAGATCGACGTGCCTAGCGCCGTCCAGGCGCATCTCGAGTCGCTCGCCATTACGGCCACCGTGGCCGTGCCACCGCCAGCCGTGACCGTCCACGACGTCGCCGACAGCGAGTAGGTACACGTGGGCACCGACCCGCCCGACCCGCTCGACTGGAACGAGAACACGTTCGACAGGTCGCTCTGGCCGACGCCGGACTGGCCGACCGCCACGACGCGCGCGTCATAGGTGCCGTCAGGCAGCGGCCAGGCTGGCAGCAACGTCGAGAAGTCGACCTGGATGGTGCCGTCCGACCCAATGGCCGGCTTACCGAGACTCACGGTCGTAGAAGGAGCGGAGGCGCCGGCTGCGTAAATCTGCAAGTCGTATCGAACGACGACCGGCAGGCCGGTGGAGGTCACGGCAGAATGGTCGGCGGAGGGGTCGAACTGAACGGTCGTCGGATTGACGACCGTGGTGGTCTGGCCAACCGCGGCAACCGAGGACAACAGTCCTACCGCGAGCAACCATGCGACTCGGATGATCGACCTGGGCAAGACTCGTCTCCTGTACCTGACGACCTTCGGGAGGGCTTTCCAGACCGTTACTTCGCAAGAGATGTACCGTCGGTAATTCAACGAGATAGCGCCTTTGACCGCGCTTGAGGAGTGCAAGAACCCCCTGGAGGGATTACGATCCTGTCGAGTTCGTGCAGAATTGTCATGCTCGGCGAGGCGCCACGTGCTGGCCTGCCCACAAGCTATGGCGTGGTAACCGACGGCCTGAGAAGCCCAGACCATGAAACAGGATGACCCCTACTCGCGCGTCGACTATCGCCGCCTGGTGGCCTGGCCCGAACGAATCGAGCGTGAGTGGCCGTTCCTCTCACGCGTGCTCGGCCCTTCAGGCCGCGTGCTCGATCTCGGGTCGGGAACCGGCGAGCACAGCCGTCTTCTCGCCTCCAGAGGGTTCGAGGTGGTTGGCATCGACTCTTCGGCAGCGATGCTGGCCAAGGCGACCGACACGCCCCTGCCGCCGAACCTCACGTTCCTCGAGGGCGACATCGCGGAAGTCGAGCGCCTGACGGCCGGCTGGTTCGATGGCGCCCTCTGCGTCGGCAACACCCTTCCACATCTCCGACGCCTGCCGGCCCTCGCGCGTCTTTTCGCTGGGCTTCGCGCCAGGCTGCGCCCCGGCGCCCCGCTGTTGCTCCAGGTGCTCAACTACGACAAGGTCATCGACGGCGGGCAGCGCTACCTGCCGCTGAACTTCAGGCGGGACGAAAAGGAAGGGGAAATCGTGTTCCTGCGGCTGATGACGCCGCGGCCGGACGGCACGGTCGTCTTCACGCCGTCCACACTGCGCTACCGGCCGGGTGGGGACCCGGCGCTCGAGGTGGTGGCGACGCGCAACGTCGAACTCGCCGGGTGGCGACGACCAGATCTCGAGGAGGCGCTTGAGGCCTCCGGGTTCCCGCGGCGCGAGGTCTACGGCACCGTCGGCGACGTGCCGTTCGACCCGGAGCGCTCCCCCGACCTCGTCATCGTCGCCCGATGAGCCCCTGAGACGGCCCTACTCGGCCGCCCAGGGCTTGGGTCGCTGGTTGGCGGCGAGGATCTTCTTTCGGAGGCGGATCATCGTCGGCGTCACCTCGACCAGCTCGTCGTCCTTGATGAACTCGATCGCCTGCTCGAGGCCGAGCACGCGCGGCGGCACGAGGCGGATCGCCTCGTCGGCGGTGGACGCGCGCATGTTCGTCTGCTTCTTCTCCTTGGTGACGTTGACGTCCATGTCGTTGCTGCGGGCGTTCTCGCCGATGAGCATCCCCTCGTAGACCGGCCTGCCCGGGGCGATGAAGATTTCGCCCCGCTCCTGCAGGTTGTAGATGGCATACGCGGTCGCGGTGCCGGGACGGTCGGCCACCAGCGCGCCCGTCGCGCGCGCCGGGATCGGGCCGTGCCAGACTTCCCACCCGGCGAACAGGTGGTTCATGATGCCGGTGCCGCGCGTGTCGGTCAGGAACTGCGACCTGAGACCGATCAACCCGCGCGTCGGGATCCGGAACTCCAGGCGGACCCGGCCGCTGCCGTGGTTCACCATCTTGGTCATCGTGCCCCGTCGCGTGCCGACCTGGGCGATGACAATCCCCTGGAATTCCTCGGGGACGTCGATCACGAGGTCCTCGGCCGGCTCCATCTTCTGGCCGTTCATCTCCTTGGTGACGATCTCGGGGCGCGACACCTGCAGCTCGTACCCCTCGCGCCGCAT
>PMKG01000314.1 GCA_003157675.1 Acidobacteriota bacterium | reverse complement strand
TACCAGTTATCCTGCCAAGGGTAGCGCTGGGTAGCTACGTGCGGAAGGGAGAAACGCTGAAGGCATCTAAGCGTGAAACCCTCCCCAAGATGAGATTTCCCGAGCCGTAAGGCTCCTGAAGGCTCCTGGAAGACTACCAGGTGATAGGCCAGGTGTGTAAGGATGGCGACATCCTAAGCTTACTGGTACTAATCAGCCGTGAGGCTTGACCATAACTATTCTTAACGCGGTGCGTGCGCCGCGTCAGGAACTACCGTTTGCAGGGTATTCAGTTGTCAGGTTCTTTCTCAAGTTTGAATCGCCCCGCGCACTCAGGCGCACATCGTCGCCGAGCACGACCGGAAGTCGGCGGGGCCGTTCAAAGAATTTCCCGGTGGTCATAGGAGCAGGGCCACACCCGTTCCCATTCCGAACACGGAAGTTAAGCCTGCTACCGCCGATGGTACTGCAGAGGTGACTCTGTGGGAGAGTAGGTCACTGCCGGGGATATCTCAGAGGCCGCTGGTCGCGAAAGCGATAGGCGGCCTCTTTCTTTGTACGCCGGCGGCCGCTAGTCGGAACTGACGATGAGGAGTCGGGACCGCTCTCGCCCTGTCATCCGCTGATTCGACGACTCACTCGGCCTCCGACCATTCTCGCCGTGCTCCGAACTTCTCATCGTCAGTTCCGACTACTCTGTCTGCGGTCACCTCTGGCCCCGCCATCGAGCCCGATCCCGGTCTACTCGCCGGACTTCACCGCCGCGTCGAAGAATTTCAGCGCCATCGCGCCATGCGTGGCACCGCCACCCGCGCGCAGCGCCGCGGCGATGAGGGCGCTCTCGACGAGCTCCTCGCGCGTCGCCCCGGCCCGCCGCGCCGCGCCGGCGTGCACCTCGAGGCAATACGGGCATTGTGTCGTGCAGGCGACCGCGACCGCCATGAGCTCACGGTATTTTCTCGGGATCTTCCCGTCGGTTCGCCCGACAATCCCGTCGAGTCCGGCCCAGGCTTCGAACTCGGCCGGCGCGAGCGCCTTCATCTCTTTGAGCAGCCGCAGGTCCGCGTGGTCGTGGTAGTGCTCGCTCATCGCCCTTCCTCCTTGAAACTCGGCCGGTTGGCTCCGGCGCTTGGTGATTGGCCCTTCAGGCCAGTATCGCACGCCCGCCGGAGCCGCTCGCCGCCAGCCAATGACGCCTTGCCCCGTCCTTCGATTCCTCATCGTCAGTTCCGACTCCTCATCGTCAGAACTGACTCCTCGACCCGTCCTCCAACTTCCGACTAGAATCTCCCGATGCCCAGCCGACGCTTCGCCACCCTCGCCGCCGCCTGCATTCTCTTCGTCGGCGCGGCCGTCGTCACCGTGGCCCGCCTCGCCCCGCCGCCCGCCGCGCTGCCCGGCAGCCTCGGCGCCGGCGTCACGCTCTTGCCCAACGGCTGGAAGATCAAGCCGGCCGGCCGCCACATGCAGGTCGGCGACCTGCCGCTCGCGATGGCCGAATCGCCCGACGGCCGGTACCTGGTCGTCACCAACAATGGTTATCAGAAGCCGACGCTGACGATCGTCGACCTCGAGCACGGCTACGTCGCCTCCAAGACCCACGTCGACCACGCCTGGCTCGGCCTCGTCTGGCATCCCGACAAGCGGCGCGTCTTCTCCTCCGGCGCCGGCCAGACGACGGTCAACGAGTTCTACTGGACGCCAGGCAAGCTGACGGCGGGCGCGGTCTACGCGCTCGGCCGCGATACGCAAAAGCCGATGCCAGGCATCAGCCACCCCGAGCCGACCGAGCAGAGCTTTGTCGGCGGCATCGCCGTCTCGCCGGACGGGCGGCGCCTCTACGCGGTCCACGTCCTCGGGGAGGCGCTGACGCTGCTCGACCTCAAGTCGGGGCTGGTGCTGAGGACCGTGGACGTCGGAGCCGAGCCCTACACGTGCCTGGTCTCGCCCGACGGGAAGACGGTGTTCGTGTCGGCGTGGGGCGGCGCGAAGGTCCTCGTCTTCGACGCCGCGACGCTCGACAGGCGCGGCGAGGTGACGGTCGGCGAACATCCGAACGCGATGGTGCTGTCGAAAGACGCGGCGCGCCTGTTCGTTGCCTGCGCCAACACGAACAGCGTGTTCGTGGTGGACGTCGCGTCGAAGACGGCGAAGGAGCAGGTCTCGGTGGCGCTGTTCCCGAACGCTCCGCCCGGAGCGACGCCGAACGGGCTGAGCCTCTCGCCGGACGGTCAGACCTTGCTCGTCGCCAACGCCGACAACAACGCGGTGGCGGTGGTCGACGTGAGCGACCCGGCCCGATCGTCGGTCAACGGATTCATCCCCACCGGCTGGTACCCGACGGCGGCCGAGTTCAGCCGGGACGGCTCGCGGATCTTCGTGCTGTCCGGGAAGGGGCTGACCTCCTCGGCCAACCCGCGCGGCAGCAACCCCGGCATTCCGGGCGGCGAGGGGCAGTACAGCGGCTCGATGCTCGAGGGCTCGCTCTCGATCCTGCCGACGCCCGACAAGACCCAACTGGAGGCGATGACGAAGACGGTCTACGCCATGACGCCGTTCACCGCCGCCACGATCCTCGCGCCGGCCTCGGCGCCGCTGGCCTCGCCGATCCCGCGGAAGGTCGGCGACGCGTCGCCCATCAAGCACGTGTTCTACATCATTCGCGAGAACCGCACCTACGACCAGATCCTCGGCGACCTCGAGCGCGGCAACGGCGATCCGAACATCTGCCTGTTCGGCGAGGAGGTGACGCCCAACGCCCACGCCATCGCGCGGGAGTTCGTCGTGCTCGACAACTTCTACGTCGACGCCGAGGTCAGCTTCGACGGCCACGCCTACTCGACTGGCGCCTACGCCACCGACTTCGTGGAGAAGATCTGGCCGACCAACTACGGCGGCCGCGGCGCGCGCTACAACAGCGAGGGCGGCGGCGCGATGCGCAACGCCTACGGCAACGTGACGGCGCCGCTGAACGGCTACATCTGGGACGCCGCCCTGCGCGCCAACCTCACCGTGCGCAGCTACGGCGAGTTCGCGATGCGCGGCCCTGAGCCCGAGGGGGAGAAGGACTCGGGCGTCGGCGACGTCGTCGCCACCGTGCCAGGGCTGAAGGGCCGCGTCCACCCGAACTACCCGCCCTACGACCTGACGATCCCCGACAACAAGCGCGTGGACGTCTGGCTGCAGGAGTTCAAGCAGTTCGAGCAGAACGGCGAACTGCCGCGACTGAACATCATCCGCCTCGGCAACGACCACACGGCCGGCACGCGCGCCGGCTACCCGACGCCGCGGGCGATGGTGGCCGAGAACGACACGGCGCTCGGCCGCGTCGTCGAGGCCATCTCGAACAGCCGGTACTGGAAGGAGTCGGCGATCTTCGTCCTCGAAGACGATGCGCAGGCCGGGCCCGACCACGTGGACACGCACCGTTCGATTGCGCTCGTCGCGAGCCCGTTCACGAGGCGCGGCGCCGTCGATTCGACGCTCTACGACACGGCGGCGATGCTGCGCACGATCGAGCTGATTCTCGGTCTGGCGCCGATGAGCAACCTGGACGCCGGCGCGACGCCGATGTACGCGGCGTTTCAAGCGACACCGGTGTCGACGCCGTTCACTCTGCGCCCGGCGCGCATCGATGTCCAGGAGAAGAACCGCGCCAACGCGTGGGGCGCCGCCGCCTCGGCCGGGATGTACTTCGCCGAAGCGGACCGCGCGCCTGAGCAACTGCTCAACGAGATCATCTGGAGGTCGGTGAAGGGGCCGGCGGCCGTCATGCCGCCGCCGGTGAGGGCCGCATTCGTCCGAACCCGGCCGGCCAAGCCCGACGACGACTAGACATCTTGCGATCGTGCGATCTGTGGATCTTGCGATCTGAGGCGCTACTGACCCGCATGGCCGGTACACTTCGCACGATCGCAAGATTGCAGGATTACAGAGTCGCACGATCGAAAGACGTCAGTGCGCCAGCCCCATCTCCCTGAGCTTGCGGTATAGGTTCCGTTCGCTGATACCGAGCGCCTTCGCGGCCTGGCCGCGGTGGCCGTGCACGGCGTCGAGCACCCGGCGGATGTGATCGCGCTCGAGCTCGTCGAGCGTCGGCAGCCGATCGTTCGACGGGGGAGGCACCGCCAGCGCCGGGCGCCGTATCGCGGCCACGAGGTGCTCCGGGCGCACCTCGTCCCCGTCGCACAAGACCAGCGCCGCCTCGATCGCGTGCTTCAGCTCGCGGACGTTGCCGGGCCAGTCGTGCCCGCGCAGCATCTCCAGCGCCGCCTCGCCGATTCGCTTCCGCCGATCGAACCGCTCGTTGAGCTGGGCGACGAAGTAGCGGGCGAGCAGGTCCACGTCGCCATCCCGCTCGCGCAGCGGCGGCACGTGCAGCGAGATCGTGCTGAGCCGGTAGAACAGGTCCTCCCGGAACAGCCCCTGCCTGACCATCGCGGGAAGTTCCCGGTTGGTCGCCGCCAGCACCCGCACGTCGACGCGAATCTCCGACGTCCCGCCGACGCGCCGGAACGTGGACGTGTCGAGCACGCGCAGCAGCTTCACCTGCGTCGGTAGGGAGACCTCGCCGATCTCGTCGAGGAAGATCGTGCCGCCGTGGGCCACCTCGAACAGGCCGGGCTTCGCGCGGTCGGCGCCGGTGAACGCCCCGCGNNCTCGTGGC
This sequence comes from Acidobacteriota bacterium, assembly GCA_003157675.1. GTDB lineage: Bacteria > Acidobacteriota > Vicinamibacteria > Vicinamibacterales > Fen-181 > FEN-299. The sequence goes on along the minus strand of PMKG01000314.1, from coordinate 5,708 downwards.
CGAACAGCTCGCTCTGGAGCAGGCTCTCCTGCAGCGCCGCGCAGTCGACGACGACGAACGGCTTCTCGCGGCGCGGGCTGCGTGCGTGCACGAGCTTCGCGACGATCTCCTTGCCCGTCCCGGTCTCGCCGGTGATGAGCACGGCCGAGTCGGCCGCCGCCACGCGCCCGATGAGATCGGCCAGCCGGCGGAACGCCGGGCTCTCGCCGACGAAGACACGGCCGAGATCCGGCGGCGTGAGCCCCCGCTCGAGCAGCGTGGCGCGCCGGTTCAGCGAGTGGCGCTCCAGCGCCCGCTCGAGCCGCACCTCGAGCTCGTCGAGCGGGCACGGCTTCGAGATGTAATCGAACGCGCCGGCGCGGATCGCTTCGATGGCCGTGTCGATCGAGCCGTGGCCGGTGAGCATGATCACTTCGCTGGCGGGGCTCGCCGTGCGAAGGCGCTCGAGCACCTGAAGGCCGGTCATGTCCGGCAGGCTGCGGTCGAGCAGCACGACCTGGGGCTGCTCGACCCCCACCGCGCGCAGCGCCTCGCCGCCCGACGCGGCACCGGACACCGTGTAGCCGGCGCGCTCGAGCTCGATCGCCATCACGCCGCGGAACGCGTCGTCGTCATCGACGAGCAGGATCGTCGGGAGCGGCTTCACCGTCTCGCCTCCTCCGCCGCGACGCCCGGCGCGAAGGCGGGCAGGGCGATCTCGAACGTCGACCCGGACCCGACCTCGCTCGCGACGGTAATGTCGCCGCCGCACGCCTTCACGAAATTGAGCGAGAGGAACAGGCCGAGCCCCGTGCCTCCCTTCCGCATGCTGCAGAATGGCTCGAAGATCTGCTTCAGGTGCTCGGGCGGGATGCCGCAGCCGTTGTCGCGGACGCGGATGCGCGCCGGATCGCCCGCCTCGGCGGTGACCGTGACCGCGCCGCCGCGCCGGCACGCCTGCACGGCGTTGATAAGCAGGTTGATGACGGCGTGCTGCAGCGACGCTTCGTCGGCGCGCACGCGCAGGCCCGGCGGCGGGCCTTCGACGGCCAGGGTGACGCCCGACGCCCGCGCCGTTGGCTCGACCAGGCGCGCGGACGCGGAGACCACCGCGTCGAGCTCGACGATGTCGCCGGCCGACGACTGGCCGCGGGCCATGCGCAGAAAGTGCTGCGTGATCCCGCGGCACCGCAGGATCTGCTCGCGGGCGATGGCCGCGCTGTCGCCGATCCGGCCCGACTGCGCGGCGCCGCCCTCCGACGCGTGCACCTCGCGGAGGATCCCCTCCACGCACGTGAGGACGGTGGCGAGCGGCGTGTTCAGCTCGTGCGAGAAGCCCGAGGCGAGCAGGCCGAGCGAGGCGAGCTTGTGCGACTCGGCCATCGACGCCTCGGCGGCGCGCCGGTCCGAGATGTCGCGCCACACCTCGACGACGTGGGCGATCCGGCGCTGCCCGTCGGCGATCGGCGAGGCGTGCACCTCCTCCCACCGGACGCGACCGTCGGCCTCCGTGCGCTCGACTAGGCGCACCTGCCGCTGCCCCGACTGCAGGCAGGCGAGCGTCGGGCACTGGCCCACCTGGCAGGCCCCGGAGGTGGCGTCGGTGCAGCAGCAGCCGACCGTCGCCTCGCGTACGCCACCCGTGCGCGCGAGGAACGCGTCGTTGGCGGCCACCACCGTGCGTGCCCCGTCGAGGACGACGATCCCGTCGTCGATGCTGTTGATGACCGTCTCGAGCCGCTCGCGCTGGTTGCGCACCTCGCCCACCAGGCCGGTCACCGAGTCGGCCATCGCGTTGAACTCGCGGGCGAGCCACGAGATGGTGTCCGCCCCCTCGTCGGGCACCCGCCGCGCGAGGTCCCCCGAGGCGATCTGGCGGGCCGTCGTCTCGAACCGCTGCAGCCGGCGCAGGATGACGAAGCGGACGAGGAAGGCGATCGCGCCGACCAGGACGAGCGTCGCGAGGCCCGTGCCGCCCACCATCCAGACCATGTCGCGGTCGATCGACGCGCGCACGCTGCCGACGTTACGGTCGAGGATCAGGATGCCGTTCATCCGGTGCGACGCTTCGTGGCACGCGAAGCAGGCCGGGCGGTTCCTGACGGGCACGACGGTCCGAAGCACCGTGCCGCCGCTCGTCTCGAACACACGGCTCGACCCGCGCTGCGCCGGCGGATACTGGTGGCACGCCTGGCAGGTGGGGGAGCCGGGATGCAGATCGGCCGTCTGGGATGGCGGCACGCTCGAGTAGCGGACGTGGCCGGCACGGTCGAGGAGCACGACTCGCTCGATGTTCGGCTGGCGGCCGAACGACTGGATCATCTGAGCGATGAGCGTCCGGTCGTTCTCGATCATCTGGTGTTCGAGCGCGACGCGGATCAGTTCCCCCTGCGCCACGCTCGATTCGCGCGCCGTCTCGAGCAGGCTCTGGAAGTGGTGGCGCGAGTAGAAGAACGCGGATGCGGCCAGCACCGAGGAGACAGCCACGGTGATGCCGACGGCCAGGCCGACGGTGGTCCGGGTAAGTCGAGCTTTCATGCGTCTGGCGGTGTTCGGGAACCCGGCGGCATCGTGACAGAGGAGGCGGCTTCCAGTCAAATCGGCAGCTGGCGTGAGGCGTAAGGCGTGCTCAGAAAATGGCGCCGGGGCTATGCGATCGGCTCGATGACGGTGACCGCAGGGAAGGGACGGGTTGGCGCCTGGCGGGTCCCGTCGCTCCTCGACGGTGCTCGGGGCGACCCTGAGCCTGTCGAAGGGTCGCCGGGATCCCCCAGCGTCCTCGCGGCACAAGGCGCTTGTCACGGGCGTCGCGCTCGGCCCGCCGGGGAGCCCCCGCCCGGCGCCACCCGCCCGTCGGGACATCGCAAACCGGCCTGCGTGTGGGCGCTAACCCGTGCGCGCGACCGGCCGAGAACAGAGGATGCCTTTTCATGGGCCAGGGTGAGCCCCGGCTCATGACGCAGTAAGGCGCAAGCAGGGCAGGCGGTAGGCCGCCTCCGCCGGCGGTCTCAGTAACGCCAGCTCGTGAGATCCGCCCCCTTCGGCGCGGTCTCGAGGATCCGCTTCTCGAAGCTGCGGAACCAGTAGGCCTGGTCGTGCCCGCTCCAGCAATGCTCGGCGCGGTCGCCGTACTCGACCACCGCGTCGGCGGGCGGGTTCGCGGCCTTCTTGAGGAAGGCCTCCATCAGGTACACCGCGTTGTTCAGGTACCAGGTGTCCATGTCGCCGACGTAGACGTGGATCTTGCCGCGCACCTTGGGGCCGAGCGTGGCCCAGTCGCGCTCGAGGATGTAGCGGAGGTCGTAGTGCTCGCGCCAGTAGGCCGCGACCTCGTGGTCGATGACGCCGGTCGTCGGCTCCCAGATCGGCTTCGGGTACCCGTCCTTGCCGACCGGGCTATAGACGGCCTCCCAAATCGCCCACTGCTCGCCCGAACGCGTCTTGCGTCCGAGCACCTGCTCCCACCGGCCGTCTTCCTCCAGCGTCGCCTGGATGTGGCCCAGGTAGTTGCGACCATCCGGGTGGGGCGTCTTCTTCCAGTCGCTGTCGATGTAGAAGGCGTTGGCTTCCTTGTAGAGATCGATGACTTCGTACTGGCGGAAGTCGATCGAATCGGGGCAGGAGGCCCAGGTGCCGTTGTAGGTGTCCGGGTAGAAGATCTGCGAAGCGAGCGCTTCCCAGCCGCCGGTCGAGCCGCCGAACAGGCCGCGGGCCCAGCCCTGGCCGATGCCCCGGAACCGCTGCTCGATGTACGGGATCAGCTCCTCGTTGATGGCGTCTCCGTACGGGCCGACGTTCTCGGAGTTCACCGCGTAGGAGTCGTCGTAGTAGGGGTTGGCGTGCTGGATGAGCAGCATGATCATCCGCGGGAACCCCGGTCCGGTCCACTCGGCGAAGAGCTGCCCGCCGCGCCCGCCCGCGGTGGCGCCAGCCGCGGGAGGGAAGCCGCGGAACTCCCGCGGGAAGTGCCCGTGGTTGATCATCAACGGGTAGCGCGCGTCGGGATGCTCGTCGAATCCCTCGGGCAGCACGACGATCCCGCCGAGGTACATCGGCCGTCCCCAGAACTTCGTCAAGCGGTCGCTCTTGATGCGCACGTACTTCACGTACTTCGTGTCCTGCGGCTGGGGGAGCGGCGGGATCTCCTGGTCGAGCGAGAGCCGGATCACGCCGCCGGCTCGCGGATCGACGTGCACCTTCACCGGCTTGTTGAGCAGGTTCCCGGGCGCGCGGTTCCAGTGCTGCCCCTCGCCGCGGTCCATCGGCAGCTTGACGGTGTGGCCGTCCGCGCGGTGGAAGGTCTCGTACTGGTGGAAGACCGCCTGCACCCAGTAGTCGCCGGCGGGAAGGTCCGCGATCGACGCGAGTGGGTAGCCGGGCACGGACGCGTCGATGACGGCCTCCTGCCCGGGCTTCAGGCCGTCCACGTCGATGCCGAACGACGGCTGCGTCTTCGGATTGTAAACGTCGTTCTCGAAGCGCGGCTCCTGGGCGTTGTTGTTCGACACGACCAGAATGATGCGGCCGTCGCGAGGGGCGACGCCGCGGGCGGCCGGGACGGAGATGGCAAACCGCAAGCGCGTGGCCGCCGACTGGCGCGCGCCCGGCTGCGGGCCGGCCGCGTGGAGTGCGAGGCCGGCGGAGAGCGCGACCAGCAGCGCGATTGTGAAGCGTCTGACCATGGCATATCTCGCGGGCGTGTGAGCTGAGGGCTCGCGAGGCCGAGTGTACCCCACTTCACACTTCGTACTTCTGTGTCTGGGGGTCCGCGACCCGCCGTGCGACCACGAGCGCGGGTCGGCGGCGTATACTGGCCGCATGGAATTCCGACTCCAGCGGGTCCTGCGGGTGACCAGTGCCGCAGCGCACGCGGCCGGAACCGAGGGCCGGGACTACTGGCGTTCGAGGCCTGTCGAGGAACGCCTGGCCGCTGTAGAGTTCCTGCGGAGACAGCACGATGGAGCTCGCGCGAGACTTCGACGAGTTCTTCGGCTCGTTGATCGCCCACAGCGTTGACTTCCTGGTCGTCGGCGCATATGCCCTGGCCTACCACGGTGCGCCCCGCTTCACGGGCGACATCGACGTCTTCGTCCGCCCGGGCAAGGACAACGCGTCACACCTCCTTGAAGCCCTGGCCACATTCGGGTTTCCGACCGGGGACCTTCGGCCGGAGGATCTGACCAATCCCGACCGCATCCTGCAGATGGGAGTCGAACCGGTCCAGATCCACGTGATGAGTGCGATCAGCGGTGTGTCATGGGATGAGGCGTGGGCGGGCCGGCAGGTCGGGCGGTGCGGTTCCCACGACCTGCCGTTCATCGGACGACGAGAGTTCGTCAAGAACAAGCGCGCGTCCGGCCGGCTGAAGGACCTCGCCGACATCGAAGCACTCGACGAGCGATGAACATCCGGAAGCCGTGAGCCGGACACCGCCAGGAGCCCAATGCCGCACGGCCGAGCCGGGGACTTCCGCGCGCGGGGGTCTCCCGACGTGAACACCCCGCACCTTCGAGCCTTTCCTCTCATCGCGTTCGGCCCCAGCATGATCACCCCCCGATGGCAGGTCGTCCTGGCCGGGGCGACCCCGGTGGCGTTCGGCGTGCCGCACCTCGTCGACGAAACGCCCGAGCCGCTCGACGCCAGCCACGTCGCCCGCGCCGACGACAACTTCTACCCCGTCAGGCTGGCCGACCTGGCGCAGGCGGCCCGCCGCGCGGGCCGGCGCGCCC